>NZ_JBSHKH010000075.1:0-39898 GCF_053643595.1 Streptomyces sp. NPDC055506
GTGGTCGCCGGAGCCAGGTGCACCGGCGCCGTCACCCCCGCCAGCTCCCCGGCCAGCCGCTCCCGCCGGTCGGTCATCGGGACGTTCATCAGCGACTCGTCCCCCAGAGCCAGCAGATCGAAGGCGACGAGCGAGGCCGGCGTCCGCTCCGCCAGCATCCGCACCCGCGAGTCCGCCGGATGGATCCGCTCCGTCAGCGCGTCGAAGTCCAGATGTCCCTCCCGCGCGATCACGATCTCCCCGTCCACCACACAGCGCTCCGGCAACCGCTCCCGCACAGCCGTCACCAACTCGGGAAAGTACCTGGTCAACGGCTTGCCCGTACGGCTGCCGAGCTCGACCTCGTCCCCGTCGCGGAACACGATCGCCCGGAACCCGTCCCACTTGGCCTCGTACTGCATGCCCGCGGGGATCGCCGCCACGGACTTGGCGAGCATGGGCAGCACGGGGGGCATCACCGGGAGATCCATGCCTCGACTCTAAGAGCCGCTCCCTGGCCCCGCCTGTTGAGCGGGTCGCGAAAGCCGCAGGTCAGGGCGAGATCCCGTAGAGCTGCGGATGCGCGGCCCCGCCCCGGGCGACACACTGGACCGTGGCGTGTTCCGATCAGGGAGGGGGACGAGGAGGAGCCGCATGGGCTTCGACCAGCTTCCGCCGACGTGGCTCTTCTCAGGGGCCGACGACGCGCTGCTGTCGATGGTCTCCGACGCGCCGACGGAGGCGCTCGAGAAGGCCCACGAGTACAAGATCCTCCGCAATGTCCTGGACGGCACGTCCGCCGCGGTCGCCATCCTGGACGAACGGCTGCGCTATCGATACGTCAACGAAGCCATGGCCCGGATGAGCGGCGTGCCGCCCGACGCGTTCCACGGCCGGACCATGGCCGAGGTCCTCCCGGACATCCACCGCTCGGAGGACACCCTGCGCATGATCCTCGGCGACGGCCGGCCCCGCGAGCTGTCCGTCACCGGCACGACGCACGTGAGTTCGCCGTTCAGGCGCCGGCACTGGAGCGCGGTGTACCACCGGCTCCAGGAGGGCGACCGGGTGCTCGGGCTGTGCGGCATCGCCGTGGAGGTCAGCGGACTGCGCCAGTACCTGGACGACCTGGAACGAGCCCACCAGCGACTGGCCCTGCTCGACACCGCCGCCACGCGGGTGGGCACGACCCTGTGTGTCAAGAAGACCTGTGCCGAGCTGGCGGAGTTCGTCGTGCCGAGCCTGGCCGACCGGGCGTCCGTGCGGATCGTGGACACGGAAGCGGCGGGCGACCTGCCGCCGCCGGCTCCCGGCGTCCTCCGGCTGCGCATCATGGCCTCGGCGGGCGGCCCGGACATCGTCGCCCGCATCGGACTGACCGCGAGGAGCGGCCACTACTTCGACGTCCCGCGCGACTCGCCGGTCCGGAGCTGCCTGGACACCGGCCGTCCGTGGGTCGGAAACCTGGCCTCGGACGACGTGCTGCTGAAGATGCTGCGCACACGGCTCGACCTGGAGGTGGTCCGCGAACTCGGGGTCCACTCCATCGTCGTGGTTCCGCTGCCGACACGGGAGCGCCCGGTCGGTGTCCTGTACCTGCTCCGAGCCGGCGATTCGGCACCCTTCACCGACGAGGACGTCGTCGTGGCCCAGGAACTGGCCGCCCGGGCCGCCGTCGCCATCGACAACGCCCGCCAGTACACCCTCGAACACTCGATGGCGCTGGAACTGCAACGTGCCCTGCTGTCCGAGCCGGGCGGCCCGCACCCGGACATCGAGACGGCCTCCCGCTACCTCCCCGCCGGGCAGCGCGCCCTCGTCGGCGGTGACTGGTTCGACTCGATGGCCCTGCCCTGCGGCCGCACCCTCCAGGTGATGGGCGACGTCATGGGCCACGGCTTCACCGCCGCCGTCGCCATGAGCCAGTACCGGTCCCTGCTGCGCAGCATCGCCGCCACCGGCGCCCCCGTCGAACGGATCCTCCAGGAAGCCGACCACCGGCTGGCGAGCATCGGGCTCGACCGGGTGGCCACCTGTCTGCTCGCCCTCGTCGACCCCGGCCAGGGCACCTGCACCTTCGCCGGCGCGGGGCACCCGCCGCCCGTGCTGCTGCACCCCGACGGACCGGCCGAACTCGTGCACGTCCCGACCGGACCGCCCCTCGGCACCGACCTCGGCGGGTACGAGGCGCTGACCCTGCCGGTGCGGCCCGGAACCGTGCTGCTGATGTACACCGACGGGCTGATCGAGGACCGCCGGAGGGACATCGACTCCTCGCTGCGACGCCTGACCCATCTGCGCCTCGATATCGACGGTCCCCTGGAGAGCGTCGTCGACGCCCTCCTCGCCCGCCTCGTACACGGCACCACCGAGGACGACGTCACCCTCCTCGCCACCCGCCTGCGCGCCCCGTGACGCCCGAACGCTCCGAATGCGCGGCCCACGCCGTGCGCCTACCGTGGCGAGCATGGGTGACGCGGTGGAACTGGAGGCGGGCGGCCGGACCGTACGGCTGTCCAGCCCGGACAAGATGTTCTTCCCGGAGCGCGGCTTCACCAAGCTGGACCTCGCCCGCTACTACCTCGCCGTCGGCCCCGGCATCCTGCGTGCCCTGCGCGACCGGCCCACCACCCTGGAGCGCTACCCCGAGGGCGTGAACGGCGAGAACTTCTTCCAGAAGCGGGCGCCCAAGAACATGCCCGACTGGATCCCGACCGCGCACATCACGTTCCCCAGCGGCCGCAGCGCCGACGAGATGTGCCCCACCGAGGTCGGAGCGGTGGTGTGGGCCGCCCAGTTCGGCACCCTCACCTTCCACCCCTGGCCGGTACGCCGCGACGACGTCGACCGCCCGGACGAACTCCGCATCGACCTCGACCCGCAGCCCGGCACCGACTACGACGACGCCGCCCGCGCCGCGCACGAACTCCGGGCCGTGCTCGACGAGTTCGGCGAGCTGCGCGGCTTCCCCAAGACCTCGGGCGGCCGGGGACTGCACGTCTTCGTGCCCATCGAACCGCGCTGGACCTTCACCCAGGTCCGGCGCGCCGCCATCGCCGTCGGCAGGGAACTGGAGCGGCGCATGCCGGAGCAGGTGACCATCAAGTGGTGGAAGGAGGAGCGGGGCAGCCGCATCTTCGTGGACTACAACCAGACGGCACGCGACCGCACGATCGCCTCCGCGTACTCGGTACGGCCCCGCCCGCACGCCCCCGTCTCCGCGCCCCTGAGCTGGGACGAGGTGGGGGTCGCGCACCCCCAGGACTTCGACCTCGCGACCATGCCCGCGCGCTTCGCCGAACTCGGCGACGTGCACGCGGACATGGACGACCACCGCTATTCCCTGGAGTCCCTGCTCGACCTCGCCCGCCGTGACGAGCACGACCACGGGCTGGGGGACCTGCCGTACCCGCCCGAGTATCCGAAGATGCCGGGGGAACCGAGGCGGGTACAGCCGAGCAGGGCCAGGAAGGCGCCCGAAGGGCCTACAACTCCTTGATGCGGATGTCCCGGTAGGACACCACATCGGTCGTGCCGTGCACCTGGAGCCCGAGGTAGCCGGAGGCGAACCGCCGCCCGTCCGTGCCCGGGTCGTCCGAGCGTGGCGGGGTGAAGGCCTGGCCGCCGGCGTTGTCGAACTCGTTGATCAGCACGCCGTTGCGGTACACCGAGTAGTGCTGGTCGACCACGCGGATCTCGTAGTCGTTCCAGGTGCCCTTCTGGGTCACGCCGGCTCCGGCGAGCCCCACCCGGTCGAAGCCGTAGACCGACCCCGTCTTGTACATGTCGCCGTCGGGCCGGTCGAGCACCTGCACCTCGTGCCCGTACTTGATGGCGACCCACTCCGGGCGTGACTCCTCCGGGTGGTCGTGGACCCAGGGGAAGCGCACGAACACACCGGAGTTGGCGTTGCCCGTGCCCGGCGCGTCGTCACGCCACTGGAGCTTCAGCGAGAAGTCGCCGTACTTGCGCTCCGGGAACCACAGCATGCCCATGCCGGGCGTGGTGGTGCTGGAGGTGATCGTCCCGTCGGCGTTCAGCCCGAACGAACCGCCGCCCACCTGCTGCCACTTGCCGAAGGACTCCGCGCTGCCGTCGAAGAGCGCCCGATAGCCCTCGGTCTGCCCCGGCTTGCCGATCCCGGACTGGCGGGCGGCCTTCCGGACGGCGTTGTACTCGCGCTGGTCGATCACCCCCTCCTTCAGCAGCGCGTCGAGGACGGACGTCACATGCTTGAGGAACAGCGCGTGGGACGTCCACTCCTTCTCGTCCTCGATCAACTCGCCGATCCGGCACCGGTTGTCGGTCACCCGGTTGCGCACCCCGGAGTCGACCGAGCCGACGATCACCGTCAACCGCTCGTCGTACTCCGGGCAGTCGGGCGCCGGAACCTGGCCGGAGACGACCGTGAAGGTCACGGTGCGTGCCGCCGCCGTGTTGCCGGCCTTGTCCGTCGCCCGGTACGCGACCGTGTGCCCGCCCGCCCGGTCGACCACCACCGGGGCCGAGTAGACGAGATACGGCCCGCCGTCGAGCGAGTACTCGATCCTCTCGACGCCCGAACCATGCGCGTCGGTCGCCGTGACGGTCACCCGCGCGCTGTTGACGTACGCCCCGGCGGAGTTCCTCGTGCCCTCCACGGACACCCCCGTCACCGGCGGCGTGGTGTCCTGCGGCGGTGCCGCGACGACCTTGAACTGCACGCTCTTCTCGGCCGCCACGTTGCCCGCCTTGTCGGTGGCGCGGTAGCGGACGGTGTGCGTGCCGACCTGGTGCACCATCACCGGCGCGGTGTACGGCTGCCAGGCGCCTGAGCCGACGGCGTACTCGATCGTGTTGACCCCGGAGCCCGTGTCGGAGGCGGAGACGGTGACCGTCGCCATGTCGATGTACGCCCCGTCGGGATCGCGTTCACCGCTCACCGTCGCCGAGGTCTCCGGCGCGGTGGTGTCGTCCGACTGCGGCGCCACGACCGTGAACGCCGCGCTCTTCTCGGCGGAGACATTCCCCGCCTTGTCGAAGGCGCGGTAGCGGACCTTGTGGGCGCCGACCTGATCGACGACGACCGGAGTGGTGTACGGCTGCCAGGCACCCGTGTCACCGATCGCGTACTCGATCCTCTCGACGCCCGAGCCGCCCTCGTCGCTCGCGTGCAGCGCCACGCTCGCCGAACCGACGTACTCGCCCTGGGTGTTCTGCGTCCCGCTCACATGGGCCGACGCCTCGGGCGCCGTGGTGTCCTCGCCGGTGCCCTCGGTCACCACGAGGATGCCCTGCATCTGGCCGTGGCCGGGGATCGTGCAGTGGTAGAAGTACCGGCCGGGCGTGAGCGTGACCTGGGCGGTGTGCTTGCCGCCCTGCGCGTCGTTCGGGTTGGCCAGGATGTTGAGCTGGACGTCGTCGTTGAACTCGGGATCGCTCGTCACGAACGTCAGCGTGTGCGGCATGCCCGTGGTGTTGCCGGTGGCCACACTGTTCTCGAACACGATCGTGGCCGTGCCGGCGACCGCCGTCTTCGGCGCCGAGAGGTACTTGTCGATGTCGTTGCCGGCCGTCCAGGTGAGGACCTGCTCGGCGGCCTTCGCCTTCGCCTTCGGCTGCCCGGACGCCGGCATCGCCTGCACGCCGAGCATCATGAGCAGGGCGGCCAGCAGGGCGGCCCAGATTCTTGCGTGCCGGGTCACTCGGTCCCCCTAGCCAGCTGGTCGGCGGCCGGGGTCGGCCCGCCGCCCTTGTAGGTGACCCGCCACAGGGCCGACTTGGAGTCCGAGGTGAAGAAGCCGCGGCCGTAGTCGAGGACGTACAGCGCGCCGTCCGGACCGAACTTCCAGTCCATGAGGTTCTTGATGCCGTCGTTGCCGATCGGCACGATCTTCTTCAGCGACTCCGAGTGCACCGGCAGACCGCCGTCGCCCTGCGTCTTCGGGTCCATGAGCACCGCGTTGCGCGGCTGGTCGGCGTCGTAGAAGTCACCGACGAACCACTTGCCGTCCCAGTAGGCGGGCCACTTCGCCCCGCTCGTGCTGCCGGCGTCATACCGGTAGACCGGGCCGTTCATCGCGGCCTGGCCGCCGCCCTTCAGCCAGGGCAGCCGGTACGTCGCCTCCTCCGGCTTGTACGAGGGGACGCCGTTCGCGTCCCGTGGGTAGTCCGGCGCGCCGCCCTGCGGCGAGTACCAGATGTTGTTGCCGGTGACGGGCGGCAGATTGACCAGGCCGTCGTTGTTCGGCGACTCGTTCTTCGGGCGGTCGCAGTCGTACCAGCCCAGCGGCTTGGACGGGTCCGGCAGATTGCGGTCCCGGTAGGGCTGCTTGTTGCCCATGCAGTACGGCCAGCCGCGGTTGCCCGCCTTGGTGATGGCGGCGAACGTGTCGTACTTGGCCGGACCCCAGGTCGTCGAGGGCGCGCTCGCGTCCGGACCGACCCAGCCCGCGTAGAGCACGTCGGTCGACTTGTCGACGAAGATACGGGCCGGGTTCCTGACCCCCATCACATAGATCTCGCCGCGGGTCTTGCCGCCGCCCTCGTCGGTCTCCTTCCCGGTGAAGAGGTTGCCGTCGGGGAGCGTGATCGTCCCGTCCGGCTCCGGGTGGATGCGCAGGATCTTGCCGTTGAGGTTGTTGGTGTTGCCGGCCGTGCGGCGCGCGTCCGCGAAGGAGACGCCCTTGTAGTTCGGCTGCGGGTTGTTGCCCGAGTAACCGGAGCTGAACCCGCTGGAGTTGTTGTCACCGGTGGCGATGTAGAGATTGCCCTTCGAGTCCCAGGCCATCCCGCCGCCCGAGTGACAGCAGCTGTGGATCTGCACCGGCCACTTCAGCAGTACCTTCTCGCTGGCCAGGTCCAGCTTGTTCGTGGCCTGGTCGAGTGTGAAGCGGGAGACGCGCCGCTCGGCCATCCGCGTGTCGCGGTTGATCTGCGAGTGGGGCGTGTAGTGCAGATACACCCAGCCGTTCGTCGCGAACGCCGGGTCCAGCTCGATGCCAAGCAGGCCCTCCTCGACCTTGACCAGCTCGTCGCCGCCGCCCTTGTTGCCGAAGACGGTGAGCGCACCCGCGAGCGTGACCTGTTTGGTCTTCGGGTCGTAGACGTGGATCTCGCCCTTGCCCTTGCCGATGTCGGGGTTGTTCCAGTCGGTGACCACCGGCTGCGAGGAGTCGGCGCCGCCCCGGCCGATGTAGAACACCCGGCCGTCGGGCGCGGTGACCAGCCCGTGCGGTTCGCCGATCTGGTCGTTCTGCCCCGGCTGGTTGGGCTTGGTCAGCCGTTCCGCCTGGTAGTTGGCGTTGATGGTCGCCTTGCAGTCGGCCTGCTCCAGCCGGGTCGTCCACAGCAGCGCGCCGCGCAGATGGGCCCGGAAGTCGGTCTCGTCGTACGACGACACCGTGCCGCCCATGCCGGTGTAGAAGGAGCGGCCGCCGTCGTAGTCGCGGCACCAGCTGACCGGGTGGTCCCAGCCGCCCGCGCCCGTGCCCGGCTGGTAGCTCGACTCCCGTACGCGGGCGACCGTGTGGACGTCACCCGACGGGTTCTTCGCCCAGTTCAGCCACTTGTCCGGGTGCTTCCACTGCACCGGCAGGTCCTTGGTGGCCGGGTGCCGGCGGTCGCCGACCTCGACGGTCGCCCGCTGTACGGCCGACGGGCTCGACGCGGCGGGACGGGCACCCACCAGCCCGGTGAACCAGTCCGAGTACGGCTCCGCGCGCGCCGCGTCATGCAGGCCGACGAAACCGCCACCGGCCTCCATGTACGCCTCCAGGCCCGCCTCCTGCTCCGCGTCGAGGACATCGCCCCCGCCGGTCAGGAACACGATCGCGTTGAAGCGGCCGAGCCTCGTCTCGTCGGTGAACACCGAGGCGTCGTCCGTGGCTTGCACCTTGAAACGGCGGTTCGCCGGGCCCGAGAGCCCGATCTTCTCGATCGCCTCGATCCCGGCGTTCACGACGGGGGACTCCTCCCCGGCCGCCGCGGAACCGTGGAAGAGCAGCACTCGTACATTCGCGCCGCCCGGCGGCGACTTGATCGACATCGTTGTCAGCGGGGGTTCCGGATACGGCCGCGCGTTCGCGGCGGGCCCCGACAGCAGCCCGGCGGCCACGACTCCGGCGGCCACGGAGGCCGCCCAGACGCGTCTTCTCTTGCTCAACCCTCGTAAGTGCATGGGCACCTCCACGGTCACAGCAACACCGCCAAGGAAGCTAAACCCCTTTGCATCTCTCGCCAATACCTATGACCGGGATGGCTCCAACTTTGTCTTGAGTGTGGATAAACGGGGGCGCGGCCGGTACCGTCGCACAGGTTCATCACAGGTACGCCTCCGTAAAAGCCTTACCAGGGTGGGGAGTTCCGCATGGACAGACGCAGCTTCAACCGGCGGGTCCTGCTGGGCACCGCTGCCGTCGCGACATCGTTGTCCGTGGCGCCGGAGGCCATCAGCGCCGACGGACCGGCGAAGACGGCGCCCGCCGGAGGCGAGGTGAAGCGCATCAAGCTGTACGCCGAGAAGCTCGCCGACGGGCAGATGGGCTACGGCCTCGAGAAGGGCAAGGCGACCGTCCCCGGCCCGCTGATCGAGCTCAACGAGGGCGACACCCTGCACGTCGAGTTCGAGAACACCATGGACGTGGCGGTGAGCCTGCACGTCCACGGTCTGGACTACGAAATCACCAGCGACGGCACGAAGATGAACCGCAGTCATGTCGAACCGGGCGGCACCCGTACCTACACCTGGCGCACCCACGCCCCCGGCCGCCGCAAGGACGGCACCTGGCGGGCGGGCAGCGCGGGCTACTGGCACTACCACGACCACGTCGTCGGCACCGAACACGGCACCCAGGGGCTGCAGAAGGGTCTGTTCGGCCCGGTGATCGTCCGGCGCAAGGGCGACGTCCTGCCGGACCGGACGCACACGGTCGTCTTCAACGACATGCGCATCAACAACAGGCCGCCGCACTCCGGGCCGAACTTCGAGGCGACGGTGGGGGATCGCGTCGAGTTCGTCGTGATCACGCACGGCGAGTTCTACCACACGTTCCATATGCACGGTCACCGCTGGGCGGACAACCGCACCGGCATGCTGACCGGCCCCGACGACCCCAGCCAGGTCATCGACAACAAGATCACGGGCCCGGCCGACTCCTTCGGCTTCCAGGTGATCGCGGGGGAGGGGGTCGGCGCCGGCGCCTGGATGTACCACTGCCATGTGCAGAGCCACTCCGACATGGGGATGGTGGGGCTGTTCCTCGTGAAGAAGCCGGACGGGACGATCCCCGGGTACGACCCCCATGATCACGGCGACGCGCGGCACGCGAGCGAGCGGCAGGACGACGGGCGGCAGGAGGGCGCGCACGAGCACTGACGGACGCGTGGGGCGTACGAGGTGACGCCCTCTCCCGTGTGCGCGAGAGCGCTCTCACGGCGCCGCGCCCCGGGGCTATCCTGATCCGCAGCCGCAGATGAGGAGCCCCGAAGTGACCGACACCGCGCCGCGTCCCACTCTGGAGGCCGTGGCCGCCCGGGCCGGTGTCTCACGGGCCACCGTCTCGCGCGTGGTCAACGGCGGGGACGGGGTGCGGGACGCTCTCGTGGAGCGGGTCCGCAAGGCCGTGGACGAACTCGGGTACGTGCCCAACCAGGCCGCCCGCTCCCTGGTGACCCGGCGGCACGACGCGATCGCGGTCGTCGTCGCCGAACCCGAGACCCGGGTCTTCGCCGACCCGTTCTTCGCGCTCCAGCTGCGTGGCATCAGCAAGGAGCTCACGGCCCACGACAACCAGCTCGTCCTGCTGCTCACGGAGGGCCGGGACGATCACGCCCGGGTCGGCAGATACCTCGCCGGCGGACATGTCGACGGGGCCCTGGTCTTCTCCCTGCACCTCGACGACCCGCTGCCGGAGCTCATCCAGCGGGCCGGTGTACCCACCGTCTTCGGCGGGCGGCCGGGCTGGAGCGGCGACCGGCGCGATGTGGTGTACGTCGACAGCGACAACCGGGGCGGTGCCCGCGACGCCGTCCGCCACCTGGCCGGCCTCGGCCGCACCCGGATCGCGCACATCACCGGCGCACTCGACCAGACCTCCGCGGCGGACCGGCTCGACGGCTACCGGGACGTCATGGCCGACGCCGACCCGCGGCTGATCGCCGAGGCCGACTTCACCCCGGCCGGGGGCGAACGCGCGATGCGCGAGCTGCTCGACCGCTGCCCGGACCTGGACGCGGTGTTCGCCGCCAACGACCTCACGGCCTCCGGTGCCCTGCGCGTCCTGCGCGAGGCCGGACGGCGTGTCCCCGACGACGTCGCCGTGATCGGCTTCGACGACATGCTGCCCGTCGCGGAACAGACCGACCCGCCCCTCACGACGGTCCGTCAGGACATCGAGGAGATGGGCCGCCTGATGGCCCGGCTGCTGCTGCGCGGCCTCGACCGCGGCACCCCGCACGGGGGCTCGGACGAGGGCGCCGCCGAAGCGCCCTCAAGCGTGGTGCTCCCGACGACACTGGTACGGCGCGCGTCGGCGTAGTGCCTCAGGCCGCCTGTGGCTCGCTGCGGATCACCGCGAAGCGTGCCCCGTAGGGGTCGGCGAGCTTGGCCAGGCGGCCGGCGCCCGGCAGGTCCGTGGCGGGCAGGCGGACCGTGCCGCCCAGCTCCCGCGCCCTGCCGGCGATGGCGTCCGGGTCGCCGACCTCGAAGTACGGCAGCCAGTACGCCTCCTCCTCGACCGGGTCGTCGGCCAGCGGCACGACGCCGCCGAACATGGCGTCCTCGGGCTCTCCGGCGGGGACGAAGGTGGTGTAGGTGCCGCCGGGGAACTCGACGCCGACGGTCTCCAGGCCGAGCACGGAGTGGTAGAAGGCGGCCGCGGCGGGGACGTCCGCCGTGTACAGCTCCACCCAGCACAGCGAGCCGTGCTCCTGGACGACGTCCAGGCCCTTGTTGCGCCCCGGCTGCCACAGGCCGAACAGCACCCCCGCCTGGTCGGCGAGGACCGCCATGCGGCCCAGGTCCCGCACGTCCATCGGCTGCATCAGCACCGATCCGCGTGCCTGTTCGGCCGCCTTCGCCGTGCCGTCCGCGTCCGCGGCCTGGAAGTACACCCCCCAGGCAGGCGGGCCCTGCTCAGGCGTGGTCTGCATGCCGCCGGCGGCGGTTCTGCCGTCGAGCTGGAAGAGGCCGTACCCCCCGACCTCGGGGTCGCCCGGCTGGAAACGCCAGCCGAACAGGTCCCCGTAGAAGGCGGCGGCGCCGTCGATGTCGGGTGTGCCGACATCGATCCAGTTCGGAGCGCCGGTGACATACCGGGTGGTGAGCATGGTCGCCCTCCTCGCACAGGGTCCGGTCGTCTCTCTGCCGAGTCTGGCACCGCCCACTGACAAGCGCCGCCGGAGACCTGCCGGGGCGGGGTGCGCGAGGCTTCCGCGCGCCGCCGTGCGCCGGCTCGTCGAAGAGGTGATGATCGGAGTGGCCGGGGGTGCGTGAACGCGGTGTTGATCCCGCGTTGATCGAACGTTTTTCGCCGACCGCGACGCTTCAGGCCATGCACATCGACACGATCACCATGCCCGAACTCGCCTGGCAGCAGGAAGCGTTGTGTGCGCAGACCGGGGCGGACTTCTTCTTCCCCGAGCCGGGCAGTTCGGTGCGGGAGGCGAAACGGATCTGCGGCCTGTGCCCGATCCGCTCGGCGTGCCTCGAGTACGCGCTGGACAACGACGAGCGTTTCGGCGTCTGGGGCGGCCTGTCGGAGAAGGAACGGCTGGAGCTGCGGCGCAGGTCCGGCTAGGGCCTGTCGCACGCGACAGCCCCCTGGCGGGACGTTCCGCCAGGGGGCTGAGCGTGTGGCTGCGGCTGCCGGGTCAGGCGCCTGCCGCCCGGGCCGCCATGCGGGCCTTGCGCGCGGCGAGCTTCTCGTCGAACTTGGACGCCTCGGAGTCCAGGCCGCCCATGAACAGGCCGAGTTCCTCCTGCGCCTTGCGGCCCTCGGGGCCCAGGCCGTCGATCTCCATGATCTTCAGGAAGCGCAGCACGGGCTGGAGCACGTCGTCGTGGTGGATGCGCATGTTGTAGACCTCGCCGATCGCCATCTGCGCGGCGGCCCGCTCGAAGCCGGGGATGCCGTGACCGGGCATCCGGAAGTTCACGACCACGTCCCGCACCGCCTGCATCGTCAGGTCGGGCGCGAGCTGGAACGCCGACTTGAGCAGGTTGCGGTAGAAGACCATGTGCAGGTTCTCGTCGGTCGCGATGCGGGACAGCATCCGGTCGCAGACGGGGTCGCCGGACTGGTGGCCCGTGTTGCGGTGCGAGATGCGGGTGGCCAGCTCCTGGAAGGCGACGTAGGCGACCGAGTGCAGCATCGAGTGGCGGTTGTCCGACTCGAAGCCCTCGCTCATGTGGGACATGCGGAACTGCTCCAGCTTGTCCGGGTCCACGGCGCGCGAGGTGAGCAGGTAGTCCCGCATCACGATGCCGTGCCGGCCCTCCTCCGCCGTCCAGCGGTGCACCCAGGTGCCCCAGGCGCCGTCACGGCCGAAGAGCGAGGCGATCTCGTGGTGGTAGCTGGGCAGGTTGTCCTCGGTCAGAAGGTTGACGACGAGTGCGATGCGCCCGATCTCGGTGACCTTGGACTGCTCCTTCTCCCACTTCTCGCCGTCGTCGAAGAGGCCGGGGAAGTTGCGCCCGTCGGTCCACGGCACGTACTCGTGCGGCATCCAGTCCTTGGCGACCTGCAGATGCCGGTTGAGCTCCTTCTCGACCACTTCCTCCAGTGCGTACAGCAGCTGGGCGTCGGTCCAGGCGCCGGCGGGGCTGCCGAGGTGGGGAGTGGTGATCGTCATGGACTCTCCAGGGGACATGCGTACGAGCGGTGAGCGGTAACCTACGGCATCGTAGGCTACGTTTCCGTAGGTTACGATCCCGTAGGTTAAGGGCGCTGTAAAGGCCGCTGATCAGCGGGTCGCTCGCGTGCTCGGTGCCGCCCCCGGGAGTCGCAGGTCGCGGGCCGAAAGAGGGAAGCGGCGGCCGGGTCAGGCATACAGCTCCCGCAGCCGCACCGAGAGGCACGTCACACATCCCTCGAGCTTCTCGAACTCGCTGATGTCCACGACGACCGGTTCGTACCCGAGGTCCGCGAACAGCTCTGCGGTCTTCGGTGCGCTCGCCGCCATCAGCAGTTTGTCACCGCCGAGCAGAACCACGTGCGCGCCTGCCTCCTCGGGCACCGGCAGGAAGCGCGCGAACAGCGACGGCGTGTCCATTTTCGGGATGTGCCCGATGACCGTGCCGTCCGGCAGCGCCGTGACCGCCGACTTCAGGTGCAGCACCTTGCTCACCGGTACGGCGACGACCCGCGCGCCCAGCGGCTCGAACGCGGCGCGCAGCTGCTGCACACCTGCGGCGTTGGTGCGCCCGCCCCGGCCCACGTACACGGTGTCGCCGATCTTCAGGACGTCGCCGCCCTCCAGCGTGCCCGGCTCCCAGATCCAGTTCACCGAGCAGCCCAGACCGGCCACGGCCTCCTCCACCCCGGCGGTCTCCGCACGCCGGGACTCGGCACCGGGGCGGGCGATCAGCGCGACGTTCCGGTACATCACGACCGTGTCCTCGACGAACACCGAGTCGGGGCAGTCGTCGGCCGGATCCACCTCGATGGTGTCCCAGCCGTGCGCGCGCAGGGCCGTCACGTACGCCTCCCACTGCTCGACCGCGAGGTCGGCGTCGACCCTCTCCCGCTCGATGTGCGTCACCAGCCCTTCGGCGAGACGCGGGCTGGGGCGGCGGACGAGGGCCTTCTTGCTGGGCACGAGCGTGACTCCGTATCGGATGGGACGTGTCTGGACCGCACCGACAGGACCTCCGGGATCGACCGGAACGCATCGGGCGTCAGCCGACCATGATGCAGGTCGATCCCCCGGGAGGACACCCCCGGGAGGGGAGGGAGGGAGGAGCCGGGGCGCGGCGCCGGGGGATCGCAGGGGGATGGGGCCCGGCTCGGGGCGGAGAGGGCGAAGCCAGGTTCAGGGGTGGAGGGGGTGGAGCCCGGCTCGGGCTGGAGGGGGCGAAGCCAGGTTCGGGGGTGGAGGGGGGAGCCTGGCTCGGGGGTGGAGGGGGGAAGCCCGGCGCAGGGTGGAGGGGACGAAGCCCGGCTCAGGGGTGCAGGGGGCGGAGCCCCCGCCGGGGTCCGGGGCGGAGCCCCGAGGCAAGGCGAGCTTCTTACCCAACCGATTCGGGCGGGTGGGTGGGAAACAGGGACAACGCCCCCGCCGAGGCACGGGCAGAACCCCGAGGCAAGCCCAGCCTCCTGCCCAACCGATTCGGGCGGGCGGGTGGGCAAAGGCAAGGCCCCTACCCCCGCACCGCCCGCCGCAGATGCTCCCCGGTGGACGAGCCCTCCGCCTCCAGGAGCTGCCGAGGCGTGCCCTCGAAGACGATCTCGCCGCCCTCCCGGCCGCCGTCCGGCCCGAGGTCGATCACCCAGTCGGCACGGGAAACCACGTCCAGGTTGTGCTCCACCACGACGACCGTGTTGCCCGAGTCGACCAGCCGGTCCAGCAGGGCGACGAGTCCCGCCACATCCGCCATGTGCAGGCCGGTCGTCGGTTCGTCGAGAACGTAGACCGCGCCCGTCCGGTGCAGCCGCGTGGCCAGCTTGATGCGCTGCCGCTCGCCTCCGGAGAGCGTGGAGAGCGGCCGGCCGAGCGTGAGATACGTCAGTCCGACGTCCCGCAGGGCTTGCAGCCGGCGCCGTACGCCCGGCTCGTCGAAGAAGCCGAGTGCCTGCTCGGCCGTCATCTCCAGTACGTCGGCGATGGAACGGCCCCGCACGGCGAGCCGCAGCACCTCGTCCCGGAAGCGCCGCCCCTCGCAGTCGTGGCAGGTCGTCGTCACCGGGTCCATGAAGGCGAGGTCGGTGTAGATGACCCCCCGGCCCTCGCAGGTGCCACAGGCACCGCTCGAGTTGAAACTGAAGAAGCCCGCCTCGGTCCCCGTCTCGCGGGCGAAGATCTTCCGTACCGTGTCCATGATCCCCAGATAGGTCGCCGGAGTGGACCGGCCCGAGATCCCGATCGACGACTGGTCGACGACCACGGCCTCGTCGTGGGCGGCGGTGAACTCCGCGACCAGGGTGCTCTTTCCCGACCCGGCGACCCCGGTCACCGCCGTGAGCACACCGGCCGGGAACCGTACGGTGACATCCCGCAGGTTGTGCCGGTCGGCCCCCTTGACCCACAGGTCGCCGACGGGCCCGCGCACCTCGTCCTTTACCGTCGTACGGGTACGCAGACAGCGGCCGGTGAGCGTGCCGGACGCGGCCAGTTCGGCCGGTGTCCCCTCGAACACCACCGTGCCGCCGCCGGTGCCCGCCCCCGGCCCCATGTCCACCACATGGTCGGCCAGCGCGATCACATCCGGGTCGTGCTCGACGACCAGCACGGTGTTGCCCTTGTCCCGCAGCCGCAGCAGCAGATCGCCGAGGCGGCCCACATCGCGCGGGTGCAGGCCGACGCTCGGCTCGTCGAAGATGTACGTCATCCCGGTCAGGCTGGAGCCGAGGTGCCGCACCGTCTTCAGCCGCTGCCCCTCCCCACCGCTCAGCGTCGCCGTCTCCCGGTCGAGGCTGAGATAGCCGAGCCCGATCGTCTCGATCCGCTCCAGCGCGGCCACCGCCGCCCCCGCGATCACCCCGGCCACCGGGTCGTCGATCTCCTTCAGAACGGCGATGAGGTCGGTGACCTGCATCCCGGCGCAGTCGGCGATGGAACGCCCGTTGATCCGGGTCGCGAGCGCCGCCGCGTTGAGCCGGGCTCCCCGGCAGGCCGGGCAGGTGCCCTCCACCAGGAACTCCCGGACCAGGTCGCGGGTCTTCTGGCTCATGGCCGACAGGTCCCGCTTCAGGTACAGCCGCTCGAAGCGGTCGGCCAGCCCCTCGTACTCGGTGGTCCAGGTGCCGCCGGTGCCGTTGACGGTGACCTTGCTGCCGGGCCGCCCGCGCATCAGGAACTCCCGCTCGGCGGCCGTGAACCGCCCCACCGGCTTGTCGGGGTCCAGGTCGGCGCTGTTCGTGTACGCCTGCCCCTGCCAGGTCCCGGCGGCGAACGGCGGGAAGCGGACCGCCCCGTCGGCGAGGGAGCGGTCCGGGTCCACGATGCGGTCCCAGTCGGGCCGGACCGTACGGCCGAGGCCGTCGCAGTCGGGGCACATGCCCGACGGGTCGTTGAACGAGTAGGCCGTGGCCGGCCCGGCGCTCGGGGTGCCGTGCCGGGAGAACAGCACCCGGATCACCGAGTAGACGTCGGTCATGGTGCCGACGGTCGACCGGGAGTGGCCGCCGACCGGCCGCTGGTCGACGACGATCGCGGGGGAGAGGTCCTCCAGGCCGTCCGCGTGCGGCCGCTCGTACTTGGGCAGCCGGTTGCGGACGAACCAGGGATACGTCTCGTTGAGCTGGCGCTGCGACTCCACCGCGATCGTGTCGAACACGACGGACGACTTCCCCGATCCCGAAACGCCGGTGAACACGGTCAGCCGGCCTTTCGGGATGCGGAGGGTGACGTCCTTGAGGTTGTTCTCGCGTGCTCCGGTCAGGGTGATGACATCGTGCGTGAAGTCGGTCATGCCGCCGACGCTAGGCGGAATACCCGACAGCCTCTGGCGTGATTTCCTTCAGTTCTCCGTCCTCCAGCATCAGCCAGCGCGTGATGCCGATCGACTCCAGGAACGGCAGGTCGTGACTGGCCACGATCAGCGCCCCCTCGTAGGACTCCAGGGCCGTCGTCAGCTGCCGCACGCTCGCCATGTCGAGGTTGTTGGTCGGCTCGTCGAGCATGAGCAGCTGTGGCGCGGGCTCCGCCAGCATCAGCGCGGCCAGTGCCGCCCGGAAGCGTTCGCCGCCGGACAGCGTCGCCGCCTTCTGGTCGGCCCGGGCTCCCCGGAACAGGAAGCGGGCCAGCCGCGCCCGGATCCGGTTGTTGGTGGCGTCCGGCGCGAACCGGGCCACGTTCTCGGCGACGGTCAGCTCCCCGTCGAGGACATCGAGCCGCTGCGGCAGGAACCGCAGCGGCACATGCGTCCGCACGTCGCCCGACTCCGGATCCAGCTCGCCCGTGATGGTGCGCAGCAGCGTCGTCTTGCCCGAGCCGTTGCGCCCGATCAGCGCGACCCGCTCGGGACCGCGCAGTTCGAAGCCGCCCTCCACGCGGGCGCCGTAGCGGAGCCCGAGATCCTGGAGGGTGAGGACGGTACGCCCCGGCGGCACGGCCGTGTAGGGCAGGTCGACACGGATCTCGTCGTCGTCCCGTACGGCCTCCACCGCCTCGTCGAGCCGCTCCCTGGCCTCGGCGAGCTTCTCCTCGTGCATGATGCGGTGCTTGCCCGCGGACTCCTGCGCCGCGCGCTTGCGCGCCCCCATGACGATCTTCGGCTCACGCT
This sequence comes from Streptomyces sp. NPDC055506, assembly GCF_053643595.1. Classification (NCBI taxonomy): domain Bacteria; kingdom Bacillati; phylum Actinomycetota; class Actinomycetes; order Kitasatosporales; family Streptomycetaceae; genus Streptomyces; species Streptomyces sp. NPDC055506. The sequence continues at coordinate 17,402 of NZ_JBSHKH010000075.1, forward strand.
TCTGCTCGAACATCTTCTGCCCGTACCGCTTGCGGCGGGCCAGCTTGACCTGGGCGTCGGCCAGTTCGCGCTTCTGCTTGCGGAAGTCGGACTCGGCCACACGCACCATGCGCTCGGCCGCCTCCTGTTCGACCGCCAGGGCCTCCTCGTAGTCGGAGTAGTTGCCCCCGTACCAGGTGATCTCTCCGGATCGCAGATCCGCGATCTGGTCGACGAGGTCCAGGAGTTCACGGTCGTGGCTGACCACGACCATCACGCCCGGCCAGGACTGGACGGCCGTGTACAGCCGCCTGCGCGCGTACAGGTCGAGGTTGTTGGTCGGCTCGTCCAGCAGCAGCACATCGGGCCGGCGCAGCAGCAGCGCGGCCAGGCGCAGCAGGACCGACTCGCCGCCCGAGACCTCGCCGATGGTGCGGTCCAGCTCGACGTGTCCGAGTCCGAGTTCGCCCAGGGTGGCCAGGGCGCGCTCCTCGACGTCCCAGTCGTCACCGACGGTCTCGAAGTGCTCCTCGGCCACGTCGCCCGCCTCGATGGCGTGCAGCGCGGCCCGCTGTGCGGCGATGCCGAGGGCCTGGTCGACGCGCAGGGTGGTGTCGAGCGTGACGTTCTGCGGGAGGTAGCCGACCTCGCCGGCGACACGGACGGCGCCGTCGGCCGGTGCCAGCTCACCGGCGATCAGCTTCAGCAGGGTCGACTTTCCCGACCCGTTGACGCCGACCAGGCCGGTGCGGCCGGGGCCGAACGCGACGTCCAGGCCCTCGAAGACGGAGGAGCCGTCGGGCCAGGTGAAGGAGAGGGACGTGACAGTGATGGAAGTAGGCATGCGGGGCCTCTTTCGCGGTTGCTTGATGCGGTCAGGGGCAAACGCGTATCGAGACACCTGCGACCAGGGAGGAGGGAGTCCACAGGCATGAGAAAAGCCCTGCACCCAAGGACGGCTCGATCGCCGAGGTCGCACGCGGCGCACACACCTGATGTGTGTGACGCGGTGTCTCAGGACCTCAGACGAGCAACGTCCTTCTCCAATCGGCGGCAACAGGACGTTCCCCAACGTACGAGGGGGCATCGGGCCTGTCAACGAATTAACGTGCGGCCCGAGCGCCCCGAGGAGGCCCCGTGACCGACGGCCCGCTCTCGCTGCCGGCTCGGCTCTGCCTGCTGGCCTGGGACTCCGCGCGGTCGCCGGCCGCAGGCACCGGCCGCGTGGCGGGCCTGGTGCGGGCCGGTGCCCTCACCGAACTGGCCCAGCGTGGCCTGCTCCTCGACGAGGACGGCATCGCCACACCGGTCGACCTCGACGCGCGCGCCGGTGACGCCGTCCTCGACGGGCTGCTGGAACTGGTCCATGAGTCGTGCCCGCACTCCTGGCGCACCTGGGTGAAACTGCGGGCCCGGGTGACCCTCGACGCCGTGCGGGAACAGCTCGTGGCCGGGGGGCATCTGCGGGCGGAGAAGAAACGGGTCCTCGGTGTGTTCCCCTCCGTCGAGTACGCGCTGGAGCGCGTCGCCGCCGTGGACGCGCTGCGGGAGGAGACGGGGCGGGTCCTCCAGGGACCTCTGCCGGTCGCCGAGACCTCCGAGCGGGACGCGGCACTCGTCGCCCTCGCCGTCGCGGCGGACCTGCTGCCCGAGAAGGACGTCCGCGCCCACGGGCGGCGGGTCGAGGAGCTGACCGAGCGTGCCGGGGCGGTGGCGCCCGGGCTGTGGAAGATCGTGCGCGAGGTGCGTGGGGCGGTGGCGGCGGAGTCGACGGCGCCCGCCGGGACCTGACCCACGTTCATGCCGGATTCCTGCCAGCCACGGCCCCCGTCCCGCTGCTTGGGTTGCCCGTATGACGAACCGGAACGACCTGGCCTCTGCCTTCCGCGCCCTGCACATCCCCGGGACCCCGCTGGTCCTGCCCAATGCCTGGGACGCCGTGAGCGCCCGGCTGGTCGAGGAGGCGGGGGCCGCCGCCGTGGCGACGACCAGCGCCGGGCTCGTCTGGGCGCTCGGCGCGCCGGACGGCGAACGGGTGGAGCGGGACACGGCCCTCGAAGCCGTCGCCCGCATCGCCCGCGCCGTGACCGTCCCCGTGACCGCGGACATCGAGAGCGGCTACGCCGGGAACGCCGCGGGCGTCGCCGATACCGTCCGAGCGGTTCTGGCCGCGGGAGCGGTGGGCGTGAACATCGAGGACGCGCTGTACGACGCCGGCGTCGGAGCGGGCAGCGCGCTGCGGGACGTCGAGGAGCAGGCCGGGCGGATCGCCGCCGCCCGAGAGGCGGCCGACGCGGCGGGCGTGCCGCTGTTCGTCAACGCCCGGACCGACACGTTCTTGAGCGGTGCCGGGGGAGTGGATCCGACCTTGGAGCGGGCCGCCGCGTACCTCGCCGCCGGGGCCGACGGGATCTTCGTCCCCGGGGCCGTCGACCCGGGGATCGTGAAGGAACTCGTGGACGGCGTCGACGGGCCGCTGAACGTCATGGCGGGCCCGGGCGCACCGCCGGTCGCCGAACTCGCGGCCCTGGGAGTGGCTCGTGTCAGTGTGGGCTCGGGCGTCGCCCAGGCCGCCCACGCCCTGGTCCGCCGAGCCGCGCGGGAGCTGCTGGGCACGGGGACATACGGGTCACTCGCGGACGCTCTGGACTACGGCGAGGTCAACGCCCTGCTGGCGCGGGGACGTTAGCTCAGCACGCGTCCCGCATCAGCTCGGCAAGACCGTGGTCCAGGTCCAGCTGGAGGTGCTCGAGACCGACGGGCACGAGCTCGCTCGTGGCCTCCAGGAACCGGCGCACCTCACTGGAGCGGACATGCACGACGGCGGTGCCCTCGGGGGCGTGGAACTCCAGCACCGTGCGGTCGTACCCGTAGGGCCGCACCCGCACGTCGCCGTGTCCCTCGGCCTCCTTCAGGCCCGCGGTGAGCAGCTCACGGGAGAAGGTCCAGCAGACCTCGACGCCCTCCAGCGTGGCCGGGGCGGGGAAGGTCATGCGGACGGCGAACGGGTCACGTCGGTCGTAGTGGAGCGTCGCGGGAATGCTCGGCATTCGCGGCGCGGCGGCGACGAGACGGGCCTCCACGGGCTGCTCGATGACGATGGACAACGCCTTGCTCCCTTGTGACGGCTGGACGGACTTCCGGCCGGATGAGGCCGGGCATTGGAAGAGACGCCGGATTCAGCCAATCCGTGCACACGAAGTGCGAGTGACCTCCGTCACCGCGTTCATGCACCAGAGTGACGTGACTCTCCTCATGTGCCACGGCGGGTACTTGTGGCGCCCGCCGGAACACCCGGAACGCCCGCGAGGCCGTCTGGACGGCGCCCGGGCGGTGGGCTAGCTTCCCCGGCCATGAGGCGCTTGGGGAGCACGCGACGGACGGGACGAACACTGCGCGGGGCGACCGCGGCGGCGGCATGCGCGGCGGCACTGGCCGCCCTGACCGCCGTACCGGCGCAGGCGCACGAGCCGGAGCGCCGGGTGCCGCACTGGGAGCTGAAGGACACCGGCACCCCGGAGGTACGGTTCCGCGGCCTCGCCGCCGTCAGCCGGAACACCGCCTGGGCCGCCGGGACCGGCGGCACCGTGCTGCGCACCACCGACGGCGGGGCGACCTGGCGGAACGTCTCACCCCCGGGCGCGGCGGAGTTGCAGTTCCGGGACGTCGAGGCGTTCGACGCGCGCCGTGCCGTGGTCCTGGCCATCGGCGAGGGCGAGGCGTCCCGGGTGTACCGCACCGACGACGGCGGGACGACCTGGACGGAGTCCTTCCGTAACACCGACCCGAAGGCCTTCTACGACTGCCTGGCCTTCTTCGATCCCCGCCACGGCCTCGCGATGAGCGACCCGGTGGACGGGAGGTTCCGCATCCTTTCGACGGGCGACGGCGGCCGTACCTGGAAGGTGCTGCCGAACGCGGGCATGCCGGCCGCGCAGGAGGGCGAGGCCGGATTCGCGGCGAGCGGCCAGTGTCTGGTCACTTCCGGGCCGAAGGACGTCTGGCTCGCCACCGGCGGGGCCGCACGCGCGCGGGTGCTGCGCTCCGCCGACCGAGGGCACACCTGGACGGCCACCGACACGGCCCTCCCGGCGGGCGACCCGGCCCGCGGCGTCTTCGCGCTGGCCTTCCGCGACCGTACGCACGGCCTCGCGGTCGGCGGTGACTTCCGCCCCGGCCAGCCCTCCCCGCAGGCCGCCGCGCGCACCCCCGACGGCGGCCGCACCTGGCGCCCCGCCGCCACACCCCCGCCCGCCTACCGCTCCGGCGTCGCCTGGCTCCCGCACAGCCGCACCGCCGCCCTCGCCGTCGGCCCCACCGGCACCGACCTCACCGCGGACGGCGGCCGCACCTGGCGGACGGTCGACACCGGTTCCTACGACACCGTCGACTGCGCCCCGGACCGAGGGTGCTGGGCCGCCGGCGAGAAGGGCCGGGTTGCCCGCCTGGAGCACTGAGCGTGCGGACCGCCCTGATCGTTGGCAATGTGGGTACTCGTTCACTGGTCGTGAAAGGAAGTGAGCGGTAATGCCACGCGGTTCGAGCTCCAAGCGGGAGCGTCAGTACGAGCACATCAAGGAAAGTGCGAAAGACCGGGGCGAGAGCACCGGCCGCGCCAAGGAGATCGCCGCGCGGACGGTGAACAAGGAACGCGCCCGCTCCGGCGAGTCGAAGACCGCCAGCCGCACCTCCACGAAGGACATGTCCTCCGGCAAGCGCGGCGGCCAGCGGTCCGGGAAGGGCTCCCAGGGGCCCACCTACGACCAGCTGTACCAGGAGGCCAGGCGCCGCGGCGTCGACGGACGCTCCAGCATGAACAAGAGCCAGCTCCAGCGCGCACTGAACAAGTGAGGCGCGTGCCTCCCCAGGCCGGCGGGACTCCCTGGTCCCGCCGGCCTTCGCGCTGCCCGTAGGCTCGGCCCCACCATGACGACCGTACGCATCCCCGAAGACTGGCCCACGACCGAGGAAGAGGCCCGCGCCGTCCAGGACGAACTGCGCGAGCGCGTGATCCTCGACGAGCCCGGACCGCCGCCCGGCACCGGCCATGTGACGGGGGTCGACGTGGCCTACGACGATGAACGTGACGTCGTCGCGGCGGCAGCGGTCGTCCTGGACGCGTCGAGTCTCGAGGTCGTCGCTCAGGCCACCGCGGTGGGGCGTGTCTCCTTCCCCTATGTGCCCGGACTGCTCGCCTTCCGCGAGATCCCCACGGTCCTGGCCGCCCTCGACGCCCTGCCGCTCGCGCCGGGCCTGGTGGTCTGCGACGGCTACGGCCTCGCCCACCCCCGCCGCTTCGGCCTCGCCAGCCACCTCGGCGTCCTCACCGGCCTCCCCACGATCGGCGTCGCCAAGAACCCGTTCACCTTCGCCTACGACGATCCGGACACCCCGCGCGGCAGCAGCTCCGCGCTGCTCGCCGGCTCCGAGGAGGTCGGCCGCGCCCTGCGCACCCGGGAGGCCGTCAAGCCGGTCTTCGTCTCGGTCGGCCACCGTGTGACGCTCGCGGGCGCCTGCGCCCACACCCTCGCGCTGACCCCCGAGTACCGTCTCCCGGAAACCACCCGCAGGGCGGACGCCCTCTGCCGCGAGGCCCTGCGGGAGACCTGCTCGCCCTGACCGGCCGGTGTGATCTGAGTACCGGCTCTGAGTACTCGTACGGATGTCCGACCGCGGCTCCGTCGGCAGGCTGGGGCGCATGACAACGCACCGCGCTCCCAAGCCTGTTGCCGCACCGACCCAGACGGTCGAGCGAGCCGTCACCATCGGGCTCGTCCTGGCCGTGCTGGCGGGGCTCGCCTGGATCGCCGGGATGATCTACACCATCGCCGAGTGGCCGATGTAGGGCTGAGCCCCGCGGCAGTCCCTCGGCGCTACCTCAGCGGGTCGACGCGACGCGGAAGCGTATGCCCGCCGCGCGCAGCCGGTCGATCAGCGCGTCACCCATCGCGGCCGCCGTGGTGACCTGGCCCGCCGTCTTCGGCAGCTCGTCGAAGGCCAGGCACAGCGCCGACTCGGCGAGCATCTTCGCCGTCTCGTCGTACCCCGGGTCGCCGCCCGAGACCTCCGTGTACACCCGCCGGCCGCCGCCCTCACCCACGAAGCGCAGGGAGAACCAGCTCTTCGCCCGCTTCTCGGGGCTCGGCCCGTCCCCGGGCTTGAGCCGGTCCGACAACCAGCGCCGCGCGGGCGGCACCTGAGCCGCCGCCACCAGCGCGCCCACGGCCGCGACCCCGCCCACCGCGACGGGGAGGTGCCGGACGGCGGCGTACTGCCGGTAGCGGAAGTCGGGGCCGTACCGGTCGAGGGCCGCCGCCGACCGCCGCACGATCTGCGGGTCGATGGTCGGCATCGGCAGCGCCCAGGCGCCGACCTCCTTGGCGAACCGCGGCGTACCCAACGGCGCGGAGACCCGCCGTCCCACCAGCCGCGGCTCGTGCCGCCGCCGGTCCCGCACGGCCGCCGCCATCTCCCGCTGCCGGGCGAACTGGTTCAGAGCCGAGTTGAAGGTCCCGCCCGAGAACGCCGCGTCGGCGGTCACGAAACCGTCCACGGTCAGCGGCACGCCCTCGGGCAGCTGCCGCACGGTGAAGTACACGCCCAGATCGTGCGGGATCGAGTCGAAGCCTGCGGCGTGCACCAGCCGTGCCCCGGTCTCACGCGCGCGTGCGTCGTGCCGGACGTACATCAGGTCCACGAACTCCGGCTCGCCCGCGAGGTCGAGGTAGTCGGTCCCGGCTTCCGCGCAGGCGGCCACGAGCTCCTCGCCGTACTTCACGTAGGGGCCGACCGTCGTGGCCACCACGCGCGCTTGCTCGGCGAGAGCGCGCAGCGAGGCCGGGTCGGAGACGTCCGCCCGCAGTACGCCCACCTCCGCGTCGTCCGGCAGCCGCTCGCGCAGCCGTTCCAGCTTCTGCGCGCTGCGGCCCGCGATCGCCCAGCGCAGCCCGTCCGGTGCGTGCGCGGCCAGATACTCCGCGGTGAGCGCTCCGGCGAAACTGGTGGCTCCGAAGAGCACGATGTCGTACGGACGGTCCGTCCTGTTCAGCCTGCTCATGACACCCCTCGGTCGTGCAGCCCGTGCCGCTGTCGGTGGCCGAGGCTAGCGTGAGGGGTGCGGAGCCCGACGACGAGCCCGGAGGAACGACGATGGCCGTGCCCAGGAATGCCCTGAAGAAGTGGGAGAAAGTGCGCGAGTTCGCGCTGGGGCTGCCGGGTGCCGTCGAGGAGTTCCCCTGGGGCGAGTCCGTCGCGAAGGTCAACAAGAAGGTGTTCGTCTTCCTCGGCGTCCAGGACGGCAGCTACCCCCTGGGTGTGACGGTGAAGCTCAAGGACGAGACGGCCCACGCCCACGCCATGTCCAGCCCCGGCGCCGAGCCCGCCGGTTACGGCCTGGGCAAAGCCGGCTGGGTGAGCATCCCCCTGGAGTCGCAGGGAGCCCCGGCCGCGGAGATGCTCTGCGACTGGGTGGAGGAGAGCTATCGGGTGATCGCGCCGAAACGGCTGATAGCGGAACTGGACGCGGACTGACTCTGTCGGGCAGATTACTAAGCGCTTGCTCTCTTCAGGCCTTGTGCCGATCGGAACGCGTTCTTAGCATCACTGGTGTTACATCGGTTGTGTCACAGCACTGGGGGCTGGATGACCACGGCAAAGACGCCAGGACACGGCCCGCTCACCGGCGTACGCGTCGTCGAGCTGGCCGGCATCGGGCCCGGCCCGTTCGCCGCCATGCTCCTGGCCGACCTCGGGGCCGACGTCGTACGCGTGGACCGCCCCGACGGCCCCGGACTCGCCATCGACCCGGCGTACGACGTCACCAACCGCAACAAGCGCTCGGTGGTCGTCGACCTGAAGTCCCCCGACGGCCCCGCCCATGTACTGGACCTCGCCGCACGCGCCGACATCCTGGTCGAGGGCTACCGCCCCGGTGTCGCCGAGCGCCTGGGCGTCGGCCCCGAGGCCTGCCACGCCCGCAACCCGCGCCTCGTCTACGGCCGGATGACCGGCTGGGGGCAGGACGGTCCGCTCGCCGAGCGCGCCGGGCACGACATCGCGTACATCGCCCCCACCGGCACGCTCGGCATGATCGGCCGGCCGGACGAGCCGCCGGCCGTCCCGGCGAACCTGCTCGGCGACTACGCGGGCGGTTCCCTGTACCTCGTCGTCGGCGTCCTCGCGGCCCTGAACCACGCGCGCGCGACCGGCACCGGCCAGGTGGTCGACGCCGCCATCGTCGACGGCACCGCCCACCTCGCCACGATGATCCACGGCATGCTCGCCGCCGGCGGCTGGCAGGACCGCCGCGGTGCCAACCTCCTGGACGGCGGCTGCCCCTACTACGGGACGTACGAGACGGCCGACGGCCTGCACATGGCCGTCGGCGCGCTGGAGCCGCAGTTCTACGAGGAGTTCCTGACCCTCCTCGGTGTCGAGGACCAGGCCGAGGCCCGCAAGGACGTCACCCGATGGGGCGAACTGCGCGAACAGATCGCGGTCCGCTTCAAGACCCGGACCAGGGACGAGTGGACGGCCCTCTTCGAGGGCTCCGACGCGTGTGTGGCGCCCGTCCTGTCCCTGCGCGAGGCCCCGCACCACCCGCATCTCGCCGCCCGCGGCACCTTCACCGACCACGGCGGCATCACCCAGCCCGCCCCGGCCCCCCGTTTCTCCGCGACCCCGACCTCCGTCCGCACCGGCCCGGCGCGGCCGGGCGCCGACACGGCGGACGTCGCCCGGGACTGGGACGTCCCCGGGCTCCTCCCAGCGTTCCGCAACCCTCAGTGAAAGGCCCCCTCGTGAGCACCGAAGCGTACGTGTACGACGCGATCCGCACCCCGCGCGGGCGCGGCAAGGCCAACGGCTCCCTGCACGGCACCAAGCCCATCGACCTGGTCGTCGGACTCATCCACGAGATCCGCGCCCGCTTCCCGGACCTCGACCCGGCCGCCGTCGACGACATCGTGCTGGGCGTCGTCGGCCCGGTCGGCGACCAGGGCTCGGACATCGCCCGGATCGCCGCCATCGCGGCGGGCCTGCCCGACACGGTGGCCGGTGTGCAGGAGAACCGCTTCTGTGCCTCGGGCCTGGAGGCCGTCAACCTGGCCGCCGCCAAGGTGCGTTCGGGCTGGGAGGACCTCGTCCTCGCGGGCGGTGTCGAGTCGATGTCCCGGGTGCCGATGGCCTCCGACGGCGGCGCCTGGTTCAACGACCCGATGACCAACCTCGACGTGAACTTCGTGCCGCAGGGCATCGGCGCCGACCTCATCGCCACCATCGAGGGCTTCTCCCGGCGGGATGTCGACGAGTATGCGGCGCTCTCCCAGGAGCGGGCCGCCACCGCGATGAAGGACGGCCGCTTCGAGAGGTCCGTCGTCCCGGTGAAGGACCGCAGCGGCCTCGTCGTCCTCGACCACGACGAGTTCCCCCGCCCCGGCACCACCGCCGACTCCCTGGCCAAGCTCAAGCCGTCCTTCGCGGACATCGGTGAACTGGGCGGCTTCGACGCGGTCGCGCTCCAGCAGTACCACTGGGTGGAGAAGATCGACCACGTCCACCACGCGGGCAACTCCTCCGGCATCGTGGACGGCGCCTCGCTCGTCGCGATCGGCTCCAAGGAGGTCGGCGAGCGCTACGGGCTCACCCCCCGCGCGCGGATCGTCTCCGCCGCCGTGTCCGGCTCCGAGCCCACGATCATGCTCACCGGCCCCGCCCCCGCCACCCGCAAGGCCCTCGCCAAGGCCGGACTGACCATCGACGACATCGACCTCGTCGAGATCAACGAGGCGTTCGCGGCGGTCGTCCTGCGCTTCGTGAAGGACATGAGCCTGTCCCTGGACAAGGTCAACGTCAACGGCGGCGCGATCGCCCTCGGCCACCCCCTCGGCGCGACCGGCGCGATGATCCTCGGCACGCTCGTCGACGAACTGGAGCGCCAGGACAAGCGCTACGGCCTCGCCACGCTGTGCGTGGGCGGCGGCATGGGCGTCGCCACGATCGTCGAGCGCATCTGACCACCTCCCAACGGATCACTACGGAGCACATCCCCATGAGCACTGAGTCCACCACCATCCGCTGGGAACAGGACCGCACCGGCCTCGTCACCCTCGTCATCGACGACCCGAACCAGTCCGCGAACACCATGAACCAGGCGTTCCGCGACTCGCTCGCCGCCGTCACCGACCGCCTGGAGGCCGAGAAGGACTCCATCCGCGGCGTCATCATCACCTCCGCCAAGAAGACCTTCTTCGCCGGCGGCGACCTGCGCGACCTGATCCGCGTCACGCCCGAGACGGCCCAGGAGCTGTTCGACGGCGGCATGGCGATCAAGCGGAACCTGCGCCGCATCGAGACCCTCGGCAAGCCGGTCGTCGCCGCGCTCAACGGCGCGGCCCTGGGCGGCGGTTACGAGATCGCCCTGGCCTGCCACCACCGTGTCGCGCTCGACGCGCCCGGCTCGAAGATCGGCTGCCCCGAGGTCACCCTCGGCCTGCTCCCCGGAGGCGGCGGCGTCGTCCGCACCGTGCGGCTGCTCGGCATCGCCGACGCCCTGCTGAAGGTCCTCCTCCAGGGCACCCAGTACAACCCGCGCCGCGCCCTGGAGAACGGCCTCGTCGACGACGTCGCCGAGACCCAGGAGGAACTGCTCGCCAAGGCCCGCGCCTTCATCGACGCCAACCCCGAGGCCCAGCAGCCCTGGGACAAGCCGGGCTACCGGATCCCCGGCGGCACCCCCGCCAACCCCAAGTTCGCCGCCAACCTGCCCGCCTTCCCGGCGAACCTGCGCAAGCAGACGAACGGCGCCCCCTACCCGGCCCCGCGCAACATCCTGGCCGCCGCCGTCGAGGGCTCCCAGGTCGACTTCGAGACCGCCCAGGTCATCGAGGCCCGCTACTTCGTGGACCTCGCGGCCGGGCAGACCTCGAAGAACATGATCCAGGCGTTCTTCTTCGACCTCCAGGCCGTCAACTCCGGAGCCAACCGCCCCAAGGGCATCGAGCCCACGAAGGTCCGCAAGGTCGCCGTCCTCGGGGCCGGCATGATGGGCGCGGGCATCGCCTACTCCTGTGCCCGCGCCGGCATCGACGTCGTCCTGAAGGACGTCTCCCTGGAGGCGGCCCTCAAGGGCAAGGGCTACTCCGAGAAGCTGTGCGCCAAGGCCGTCTCCAAGGGCCGTACGACCCAGGAGAAGGCGGACGCGCTGCTCGCCCGCATCACGCCCACCGCCGAGGCGCAGGACCTGGCCGGCTGTGACGCCGTCATCGAGGCCGTCTTCGAGGACACCTCCCTCAAGCACAAGGTGTTCCAGGAGATCCAGAACGTCGTGGCGCCGGACGCGCTGCTGTGCTCCAACACCTCCACCCTCCCCATCACCGCACTCGCCGAGGGCGTCGAGCGCCAGACCGACTTCATCGGACTGCACTTCTTCTCGCCGGTCGACAAGATGCCGCTGGTCGAGATCATCAAGGGCGAGCGCACGGGGGAGGAGGCCTTGGCCCGCGCCTTCGACCTGGTGCGGCAGATCAACAAGACCCCGATCGTCGTCAACGACTCGCGCGGCTTCTTCACCTCCCGCGTCATCGGGCACTTCATCAACGAGGGCGTCGCCATGGTCGGCGAGGGCATCGAGCCCGCGTCGGTCGAGCAGGCCGCCGCCCAGGCCGGCTACCCGGCCAAGGTGCTGTCCCTGATGGACGAACTGACGCTGACCCTGCCCCGCAAGATCCGGGCCGAGACGAAGCGCGCAGTGGAAGAGGCGGGCGGCGCCTGGGCGGCCCACCCCGCCGAGGCCGTGATCGACCGCATGGTCGACGAGTTCGGCCGCACAGGCCGCAGCGGCGGCGCCGGCTTCTACGACTACGGCGACGACGGCAAGCGCGCCGGACTCTGGCCCGGGCTGCGCGAGCACTACACCAAGCCCGGGTACCAGATCCCGTTCGAGGACATGAAGGAGCGCATGCTCTTCTCCGAGGCGCTGGACACCGTCCGGCTGCTGGAGGAGGGCGTGCTGACCTCGGTCGCCGACGCCAACATCGGTTCCATCTTCGGCATCGGCTTCCCGGGCTGGACCGGTGGCGTGCTCCAGTACATCAACGGCTACGAGGGCGGCCTGCCCGGGTTCGTGGCACGCGCGCGAGAACTCGCCGAGCGCTACGGCGACCGGTTCACGCCTCCCGCGCTCCTGGTGGAGAAGGCGGAGAAGGGAGAGCGGTTCAGCGACTCAGCCTGACCCTTCCGAAGGCTGGGTCAGCCACTCGCCCAGCTCTTCCTTCAGCGACCGCTGAAAGGCCGTGAGGAGCGCCTGCACCACCAGGGGGTGCATGTGCGCCGACAGGGACCGCACGTCCCGGGCGTCACGCTCCGCCACCTCGCCCCGGAAGAGCTGGGAGAGTTCACGGGCCGCGGCGCGCGTGTGTTCGATGAGAACCTTGCGCGCCGCGAAGATCGCCTCCTGGGAGAGCGGTACGTCCAGCAGCCCGACGCCCAGCCGGAGCAGACCGAGGTCGGCTTCGTACCCGTCGTCCACGGGCCGGACCACGCCCATCGCGACCAGCCGCTCGACGTCCTCGGCGCCGAGCGGCCGACCGGCCCGCCGCTCCAGTTCCCTGCCCGTGACCGTCTCGACGGTCTCCGGCGCCCAGGAGGCCACCACGGCCCGGTGGATGGCGAGGTCGTGCGCGCTCAGATCCGGGGGCAGCTGCCGGAGATAGCGCTCGATGCCCGACAGCGTCATGCCCTGCCGCCGCAACTCCTCGATCAGCGCCAGCCGGGCCAGGTGCTCCCGCCCGTAGTGCCCCACACGCCGGGGGCCGAGCACCGGCGGCGGTATCAGCCCCTTCGTGCCGTAGAAGCGGACCGTGCGCACCGTGACACCGGCCCGGGCTGCCAGTTCGTCGATCGTGAGGGTCGGCTCCTCGGTGTCGGTCGTCATGTGCAGCAGTATCGCTGTCTCACCAGTGCTGTGAAACCTCCGGCGACCGACGTGAAGGTGCTGTGAGAAGTAGCGCTCTGTGACGTATGCCACCGCGTGAGTCGCTCTCCGTGGGGGAAGGTGGCCCCTTGGTCTGTGCCTTTACCGAGGGCGCAGACCTTACGTACGTCCGGAAAGCCGAGCGTGACCCGCTCGGGCGCACCAGAGAAGTGGATCCACCGTGAGCAAGGACGCCGTGAACACGGCAGCAGCCGCATCCCGTAGCGACGCGGCCCAGGTGCCCGCGGACGCGGGTGACGCCGGCTACAGCAAGGACCTCAAGGCCCGCCACGTCAACATGATCGCCATCGGGGGCGCGATCGGCACCGGACTCTTCCTGGGTGCCGGCGGGCGGCTGCACAACGCGGGCCCGGCGCTGGCGATCGCCTACCTGGTGTGCGGCGTCTTCGCCTTCTTCGTCGTGAAGGCCCTCGGCGAACTCGTCCTCTACCGCCCCTCCTCGGGCTCCTTCGTGTCGTACGCGCGCGAGTTCCTCGGCGAGAAGGGCGCCTATGTCGCCGGCTGGATGTACTTCCTGAACTGGTCGACCACCGGCATCGCCGACATCACCGCGATCGCGCTCTACACGCACTACTGGAGCCTGTTCACCGACATCCCGCAGTGGGTGCTCGCGCTGGCCGCCCTCGCGGTCGTGCTGGCCGTGAACCTGATCTCGGTGAAGATCTTCGGCGAGATGGAGTTCTGGTTCTCCATCATCAAGGTCGCCACGCTTGTCGGCTTCATGTTCATCGGCATCTTCCTGCTCGCCACGCAGCACAAGGTGGGCGGCCAGACACCGGGCATGAGCGTGATCACGGAGAACGGCGGCGTCTTCCCGCACGGCATGATGCCCGTCGTCCTGGTGATGCAGGGCGTGATCTTCGCGTACGCCGCGCTGGAGCTGGTCGGTGTCGCCGCGGGTGAGACCGCCGAGCCGGAGAAGGTCGTCCCGCGCGCGGTGAACTCGATCATGTGGCGGGTCGGGCTCTTCTACGTCGGCTCGGTCGTCCTGCTGGCCCTGCTCCTGCCCGGCTCGGTCTACTCGGCCGACCAGAGCCCCTTCGTCACGGTCCTGTCGAAGATCGGCATCCCCGCGGCGGGCGACGTGATGAACCTGGTGGTCCTCACGGCGGCCATGTCCTCCCTCAACTCCGGCCTGTACTCCACGGGCCGCATCCTCCGCTCGATGGCGATGGCGGGCTCGGCCCCGAAGTTCACGGCCCGAATGAACCGCAGCCAGGTCCCCTACGGCGGCATCCTGCTGACCTGCGCGGTGTGTGTGCTCGGCGTCGGCCTGAACTACCTGGTGCCGGCCCAGGCCTTCGAGATCGTGCTGAACGTCGCCTCCCTCGGCATCATCAGCACCTGGGTGATCATCATGATCTGCCACCTGATCTTCGTCCGCCGCGCGAAGGAAGGCCTGGTCGACCGCCCCTCCTTCCGCCTCCCCGGCACCCCGGTCACGGAGATCGCCACGATCGTCTTCCTGCTGGCCTGCCTCGGCATGATGTGGAACGACCCCGAGGTCGGCCGCAAGACCCTCCTGCTCGTCCCGCTGATCGCGGCCATGCTGGTCGCGGGCTGGTTCGGCGTCCGCCGCCGGGTCTCCGCGACGGCCGACCAGGAGCTGTCGCAGCTGACGAAGTAGCGGAACAGGGCCCTTTTCAGGGCCCTGTTCAGTGGCCGCGCTCAGCCTCGCCCGTCGAAGCCCCGCAGCAGACACCCGGTCAGCCGCTCCGCGAGCGCACCGCCGGGATCCAGCCGGGGGTTGAAGATCGCGACGCCGAGGCCCGCCGCTCCGCCGCCCGACAGTGCCGTGCGCAGGACGGTCTCCAGCTCCTGCCAGGTCAGGCCGCCCGGCAGCCGGTAGTCGACGGCGGGCATGGCCGTGTCGTCCAGTACGTCGACGTCGAGGTGGATCCAGTACCCGGCGCCCGTGCCGTCGCCGGCCAGCAGACCGACGGCGCGCCGGGCCGCCTCGGCCGCCCCCAGGGCACGAACGGTGTCCAGGTCCATCGCGTGCAGCGCGGACGGCAGCGGCTGCATGCCCTCAGCCGCGGACTCCTCCGCGTCCCGGAATCCCAGGGCCACGACGTCCTCGTCCCGCACCAGGGGGCCCCGGCCCTCCAGATCGGCCAGGACGCGCGGGCCGCGCCCGGTGGCCAGGGCGAGTTCCATTGAGGCCGCCTCACCGGTGGGCTCCGCCGATGGCTGGTAGAAGTCGGTGTGCCCGTCGAGGAAGAGCAGCCCGTGCCGGTCCCGGCGGCGCAGCGCGAGCAGGTTGCCGAGGAGCACGCTGCAGTCGCCGCCCAGCACCAAGGGGAACCGGCCGTCGTCGAGGACCCCGCCGACGGCATCGGCCAACGCGACGGAGTATTCGGCGATGCCGTCCGGGTTGAGCACCCCGGTGTCCGGATCCCGCTCCGGGTCGTAGCCGGGCGGCTCCACCCGGCCCGCCCGCACCGCTCCCAGCCCCTCGGCCAGCCCGGCCCCGAGCAGCGCCTCCGGCAGTCCCTCGACCCCGGTCGGCCGCAGCCCCAGCACGGACGGCGCCTCGACGATCGCCACATCCCGCACGCCCGGCTCCCTTCACCCGCCGGCGGACGCGCCGCCCGGGCCCATACGCCGGACGCGCATGGGCCCACCGTAGACCGCCGTGCGGGAGGAGGCGCGTCAGCGCACGTGCCCGCCGTTCCCGTGCTCTCCGTGCTCGTGCACCCCGTTCGTCGCCCTGATCTTCTTCCACGACCTGGGCTGCGTCACCGCCCCGCCCGCCTCGGCGACGGACGCGGTCCGGGCCGCCGCCGACGTCGGCTTGGACGCCTGGAACAGCCACGTGTCGAAGAGCGCGGCCAGGGGCTTCCCGGACACCTCCTCGGCGTAGCGCCGGAAGTCGGCGACCGACGCGTTGCCATGGGCGTACTTCTGCGGCCAGCCCTTGAGGATCGCGAAGAACGCCTCGTCGCCGATCTCGTTGCGCAGCGCCTGGACGGCCAGCGCGCCCCGGTCGTAGACCGCCGCGGCGAACTGGTTCTCCGGACCCGGGTCCCCGGGCTTCACCGTCCAGAACGAGTCGTCCGCCGGATGCGAGGCGTACACGTAGTCGGCGAGTTCCTGCGCCGTGCCCTCGCCCTCGTGCTCCGACCACAGCCACTGCGCGTACCGCGCGAACCCCTCGTTGATCCAGATGTCCTTCCAGCGCTTCAGGGACACGTCGTCCCCGTACCACTGGTGGGCGATCTCATGGACGACCAGGGACACGTTCGACCCGTTGGCGAACTGCCGCGGGCTGTAGTACGGCCGGGTCTGTGTCTCCAGCGCGTACCCCGTGGTGGTGTTCGGCACATAGCCGCCGAGCGCGTTGTAGGGATACGGCCCGAAGTACCCGGACAGCCAGTCCGCGATCTCCCCGGTCCGCTCGATGCTCGCCCGCGCGGCGCCCGCGTGGTCGCCCAGGTCCTTGCTGTAGGCGTTGAGGACCGGGATGCCGCTCTCGGTCGTGCCCGTCGTGATGTCGAACTTCCCGACCGCGAGCGTGGCGAGGTACGTGGCCTGCGGCTTGTTCGAGCGCCAGTTCCAACGGGTCCAGCCGAGCCGTGAACTCGTTGACTGGAGCGTGCCGTTGGAGATGGCCTGCGTGCCGTCCGGGACCAGTACCGACACGTCGTACGTGGCCTTGTCGAGCGGGTGGTCGTTGCTCGGGAACCACCACGCCGCGGCCTCGGGCTCGTTCGCCGCGACCCCGCCGTCCGGGGTCCGGTGCCAGCTGGTGAAGCCGTAGGCCTGCTTCGACGACGGCACCCCGCGGTAGCGCACGACGACCGTGACGGGCGCGCCCTTGGCCAGCGGCGTCTTCGGCGTGATCTCCAGCTCGTGCTCGCCCGACGTCCTGAACGAGGCCTTCGCGCCGTTGACGCGCACCTCGCCGACGTCCAGCAGGAAGTCCAGGTTGAAGCTCGACAACTCCTGCGTGGTGCGGGCCACGAGGGTCGCCGTGCCCTCCAGTTCGTCCGTGGCCGGCTGGTACTTCAGCCGGAGGTCGTAGTGGGAGACGTCGTATCCGCCGTTCCCGTAGGCCGGGTAGTAGGGGTCACCGATGCCCGGCGCGCCGGGGGAGTGGGGCGCGGCCGACGCCGGGATCGCCAGCAGGAGAACGGCCGCTGCCAGGGCTCCCGGCGCGATGATTCTGCGGTGCACGCAAGGCTCCAAGTCGTAGGTCCCGAAAGCTGTCCGGAGCCTATTGACTCCCTGTGTCACCAGTCATGTCCATGGTCCCTGCTGTCACACGATCGCCATTCGGCCGACATGAGGCACCCGGCCCCCGGGCCCCTCCCGGACACGCCGGTCCGTCAGCTGCCCTCTTCTGAACAGGAGTTCACCGATGTAGCGTCCGGCGCATGCCGAAACGCACGCGCTTCACGACCTGGAGACCGCTCGCGACGGCGGCCACGGCCGCCCTCTTGGCCACCCTGCTCACCCCGGCCGCGGCACAGGCCGCCCCGCGCGGGAGCGAACCCGTCTACTCGTACGACAAGGCCGTCCGCGAGGCCGTCTGGGTGGACACCGGACTCGACGGCGACGGCGACGGAAAGGCCGACCGGGTCGCCGTCGACATCGTCCGCCCCCGCGAACCCGCCCGGCAGGGCCGCAAGGTTCCCGTCATCATGGACGCCAGCCCGTACTACTCCTGCTGCGGGCGCGGCAACGAGAGCCAGCGCAAGACGTACGACGCGAACGGCGACGTCGTCCAGATGCCGCTGTACTACGACAACTACTTCGTGCCCCGCGGCTACGCCTTCGTCGGTGTCGACCTGGCCGGAACCAACCGCTCCGACGGCTGCGACGACGTCGGCGGCCGCTCCGACGTCCAGTCGGCGAAGGCCGTCGTCGACTGGCTGAACGGCCGCGCCAAGGCCTACACGACCCGCACCGGCACCACCCGCGCCAAGGCCGGCTGGACCAACGGCCGCACCGGAATGATCGGCAAGAGCTGGGACGGCACCATCGCCAACGGCGTCGCCGCCACCGGCGTCAAGGGCCTGAAGACCATCGTCCCGATCAGCGCCATCTCCTCCTGGTACGACTACTACTTCCAGCAGGGCGCCCCGCTCTACGACTCCGGCCCCGAGTGGCTGTCCGACTACGTCAACAGCCCCGACGCCCGCGAGAAGTGCGGCGCCGTGCAGCAGAAGCTCGTCGACGGGGCCCCGCGCACCGGCGACCGGACCCCGCTGTGGACCGAGCGCGACTATGTGAAGGACGCGAAGAAGGTCAGGGCCAGCGTCTTCCTGATCCACGGCATGCAGGACCTCAACGTGCGCATGAAGCACGTCGGCCAGTGGTGGGACGCCCTCGCGAAGCACGGCGTCCAGCGCAAGATCTGGCTCTCCCAGACCGGCCACGTCGACCCCTTCGACTTCCGCCGCGCCACCTGGGTCGACACCCTGCACCGCTGGTTCGACCACGAACTCATGGGCTACGACAACGGCATCGACCGCGAGCCCATGGCGGACATCGAACGCCGTCCCGACCAGTGGAGCACCTCCACGGTCTGGCCACCGGCCGGCACCCGGGCCACCACCCTGCGCCCCGACCGGGGAACCCTGCCCGGCGTCGGCACCCTCGGCCTGCACCGCGGCCACGGCACCGAGACCTTCACCGACGACCCGAAGCTGAGCGAGACCGACTGGGCCGCTCAGGTCGACAAGCCGACACCGGAGAAGGCCGGTTTCGCCACCGGGCCGCTCGCCCGCGACCTGCGCCTGTCCGGCTCCTCCGAGGTCACCGTCACCGCGACGCCCTCCACCCCGACGGCCCATCTCTCCGCCGTCCTCGTGGACATCGGCCCCGACACCATCCGCGACTACGCCGACTCCGGCGAAGGCATCACCACTCTCGCGAACCGCACCTGCTGGGGCGCGAGCACCGCCGGCGACAGCTCCTGCTTCAAGGAGGCGAAGGCCAAGACCGCCGACGTCGACTACACGGTCGTCAGCCGCGGCTGGGCGGACCTCGGCAACCACGCCTCGGACGACAAGGGGTCCCCGCTCACCCCGGGCAGGCGGTACACGATCACCCTCGACCTGGCCGCGACCGACCACGTCGTCCCGAAGGGCCACCGTCTTGCGCTGATCGTCGCGGGCACCGACAAGGGCCTCATCGACCCTCCCGCCGACACGCCGAAGCTGGCGCTCGACCTCTCCCGCACCTCGGCCGACGTGCCGTTCGTCGGCGGACCCGCCGCCTTCGCCCGCGCCACCGCGGGTGCCGCGTTCACCCCGCCCGTCGCCGCGCTCCTGGACGGCGTACGGGAACCGCGCACCACCCACCGCGTCCCGGAGGGAACCCAGTGAACCGCGTCCGCGCCCTGACCCTGACCGCCGCTCTCGCCGCATCCCTGGTCGCCGTCCCCGCCCAGGCGGCCACGGCGACCGACTCCCCGCCACGCACCGGCTTCGAGCGGACCGACGGCGCCCGCTGGACCACCCAGCCCGAGGAGCAGGACTTCCTCAAGGCCGTCGACCGGTCGAGCAGCCGGGTCTCCCTGACCCGCTTCGGTACCACGAAGCAGGACCGCCCGCTCCAGCTCGTCCGGATCGGCACGAGCCCGAGCCCGAACAAGGTGCTCCTCGTGTGCAGCCAGCACGGCGACGAACCCTCCGGCCGCGAGGCCTGTCTCACCACCGTCCGTGACCTCGCACACGCCCGCGACAGCCGTACCCGGCGCTTCCTGGACCGCACCACCGTCCTCGTCGTGCCCACGGCCAACCCCGACGGCCGGGCCGCGAACACCCGCGGCAACAGCGACGGCGTCGACATCAACCGCGACCACCTCGCCCTGCGGACCGCAGAGGGCCGTGCCCTGGCCGCGCTCATCCGCGACCAGCGCCCCGACGTCATCTACGACCTGCACGAATACGGTGCGACACCCCCTTACTACGACAAAGCACTGTTCGACCTGTGGCCGCGCAACCTCAACACCCATGACGCGGTCCACGACGAGGCGCAGACCCTCTCCGAGGCCTACGTCCGCCCCGCGGCGCAGCGGGCCGGCCACTCGACCGGCACCTACGGCATCTGGACCGACCCCGAAACCGGCGAACCGGTCAAACAGGTCGCCGGAGACGGGCAGGAGCGCATTTTGCGCAATATGTCCGGTGTGAAGCATTCGGTCGGACTGCTCATCGAGAGCCGTGTCGACCCGCTCACCGAAGCGGAGAAGGCGGACGAGGCGCTGAACAACCGGCGCCGGGTCACCTCCCAACTGGACGCGCTCAAGGGTCTGTTCGGGTACACCGACCAGCGCCGGGGCCGTATCGAGGCCACGACGGCCAAGGCCCGGCTCGCCGACTGGGCGGCCACCGGCCCGGTCTACGTCGGCGGCGCCGACAACGACACGCCCGAACCCGCCGAGGTGATCCAGAACCCGCCCTGCGGCTACCGGCTCACCGCCGCGCAGTACGCCGAGGTCGGCGACGAACTCGCGCTGCACGGTGTGCGCGTACGACGGGACGCCGAGGGCGTGCTCGTCCCCCTGCGCCAGCCCCTGCGGGCACTCGTCCCGCTGCTGCTCGACGAACGGGCCACGTACCACCTCACGGAAGCCGAGTCCGAACCGCAATGTTGAGGAGGATGAATTTGCGCCACACGTGGTAGGGGCGTTACGGAGGACTTACGTTCCTCCTACGTTCCAATGAAAGGTGCCGCCTGTGACACATGACCGACCAAGCGAGAAGCATCCCCATGAGGGAGGCGCGCTGCCGGGTTCGGAAGCGGGCCTCCCCGGTCAGGAGACGCCTCAGACCGACCGGATCGTCTTCGGTGTCACAGCGGCGCTCACCCTCGCCTTCGTGATCTGGGGCGCCACGGCGACCGACTCGCTCGAATCCGTCTCCAGCAGCATGCTCAGCGGGCTGATGCACAACGGCGGCTGGGCGTTCATGCTCGCCGCCTCCGGCTTCGTCGTCTTCGCCCTGTGGATCGCGGCCAGCCGTTACGGCCGTATCCACCTCGGTGCGGAGGGTGAGGAGCCCGAGTTCCGCACGGTGTCCTGGGTCGCGATGATGTTCAGCGCGGGCATGGGCATCGGCCTGATGTTCTACGGCGTGAGCGAACCGCTGTCGCACTACACGACGGCCCCGCCCGGCACCGACCCGGCCGACTCCGGCGAACGCATGGAGACGGCCATGGCCACCACCCTGTTCCACTGGACGCTCCACCCATGGGCGATCTACGCCGTGGTGGGCCTCGCCATCGCCTACAGCACCTTCCGCAGGCGGCGGCGTCAGACCATAAGCGCCGTCTTCACCCCGCTCATCGGGAAGAAGCACGCGAACGGCAATGTCGGCCGCGTCATCGACATCCTCGCGATCGTCGCGACCATCTTCGGCTCCGCCGCCTCACTGGGGCTCGGCGCGCTGCAGATCGGCTCCGGAGTGCAGGAGCTGAACTGGATGGACAAGGTGAGCACCGGGCTGCTCGTCACGATCATCGCGGTGCTGACCCTGGCCTTCGTCGCGTCCGCGATCTCCGGTGTGGAGAAGGGCATCCAGTGGCTGTCCAACACCAACATGGTGCTGGCGCTGGTCCTCGCCCTGTTCGTGTTCGTGGCGGGCCCGACCATCATCGTCCTCGACCTGCTGCCGACGTCGGTCTTCGCCTACCTCGGCGACCTGCCCCAGCTGGCCGGCCGTACGGAGGCCAGCGGCGGGGAGGGCGTCGCGGACTGGCTGGGCAGCTGGACCGTCTTCTACTGGGCGTGGTGGATCTCCTGGACGCCGTTCGTCGGCATGTTCATCGCCCGCATCAGCCGGGGCCGGACCATCCGGCAGTTCATCGGCGGCGTCATCCTCGTGCCCAGCACGGTCAGCCTGATCTGGTTCGCGATCTTCGGCGGCTCGGCGATGAAGATGCAGGAGGAGAACAAGCTCGGCAAGGAGGCCACCCCCGAGGGCCAGCTCTTCGACGTGCTCCAGCAGTTCCCCATCGCCACCGTCACCAGCCTGCTGGTCATGATCCTCGTCGGCATCTTCTTCGTCTCCGGCGCCGACGCCGCGTCGATCGTCATGGGCACGCTCTCACAGAAGGGCGCGCTCGAACCCGGCCGCCTGGTGGTGGTGTTCTGGGGCGTCGTCACCGGTGCGGTGGCCGCGATCATGCTGCTTGTCGGCAGTGGCTCGGGCGACGCGCTGACAGGTCTGCAGAACCTCACCATCCTCGCGGCGGCGCCGTTCGTCGTCGTGATGACGCTCATGTGCGTCGCCCTCATGCGCGACCTGCGCCGCGACCCGGTGATGGTGCGTGTGCAGATGGGTTCCGAGGCCGTCGAGATGGCCGTCATGGAAGGCCACAAGAAGTACGACGGCGAGTTCGAGATCCGAGTCGGCCCGGGCCGGGGCCCGGACGTCGAGGGCGACCCCATCGGCAAGCACTGACCCGGGCGCCCGCCCTGCCGGATGCCCCCGACCGGGGCGTCGGAGCCTGACCGCTCCGATGCCTCGGGCCGGGGGCATCCGGCTTCTTGCGGCCTGAGCGATCTCGACCGGGGT
>NZ_JBSHKH010000076.1:0-37163 GCF_053643595.1 Streptomyces sp. NPDC055506
CGCAAAAATACCCACGACCCGCAGCCGGCAACAACCCCCCCCCGCCCCCTACCGAACCGTCACGAACGACTCCACCGCCCGCCCAGCCCGCGCCGCCGCGTTCCAGCGTGAAGGCCGCCCGGGCGACAGCACGCCCGCCCTGCTCGAACGTCACGGGGATCGAGACGGCCCCGGCAGCGGCGTCCCCGGGCCCGTGGCCGTCGGCGACGACCGTGAGGGTCTCGTCGAGTTCCGCGTAGGCGTCGAAGGAGGCCTCGAGGCCGGTGACCGACCACGACGCCGCCGGGGCCCCGAAGAGTTCCTCGGCGGCCAGCAGGGCCGTCTGCCGTCCCGCCTCCATCAGCACCATGCCGGGCACATGGTCCTGGGCGTGGTCGAACAGACTGGGGTGACCGCCGGCCACCAGCAGCCGTGCCCGCACCTGCCGGCCGTCGGTGACCGGGTCGAGCAGCACCACGTTCTCCGGCCGCTCCCGGCCCACGCGCCCGGGCTCCACGAGGCCCTCCGCGGCCGGCCGGCGGTAGGACTCGGACGTCGGGGTGGAGCCGCCGTCCCGGCGGCCGCGGAGCATCCCGTAGACGCTGTCGGCGACGTACTTCACCCGCATGGACACCTCGCCCACGGGCTGCCCGGAGACGGTGATCGCCATCTGGTACCGCAGTCCGCGCAGCGAGCCGCCGACCCACTGCGCGTCGTGCGTCGTGACCGCGATCGTCACCTCGGCCGGCCCGTGGGCGGGCTGGAGCGCGGCCAGGCCCGGCAGCTCCATCGACCACTGCTGGAGAACGAACTTGGTGCCGTCCGGCGCCCCGAAGTGCGCGTGCACCGCGTGGGTCTCGGCCTGACGGCAGCACTCCAGCAGGAACAGCGGATCGACCGCGGACCAGGTCGTGTGGTCGGTGTAGTAGGCGTGGGACGGCGGCAGTTGCGCCCCGGCCACGAAGTGGCTGTCGTCGACCGCCGTGCTGTCGGTGAGGAACACCTCCGACAGCGCCCGGCGGTGGACGAGCGCCTTCGCCACGGTGTGCTCGAAGGTGAGCGCACGCAGCGCGGTCCCGACGCTGTCCGTCTCGGCCATCACGGTCACGCGAATCCCCTTTTCCCAGACTGTCCTTGACGACGGCCCACGCTCCCAGCGGCGGCTCACGCCCACCTCACGCACTCGTCATGCGGCGCGGAGCACCCGCCCGGACGTGTGCGATGCTGTGGAGGCATGACCACAGGCCAAGGCCCCATCCGTCCCACCGGCGGAGCGCACACCGCCCTGCGCCCCGCCACCACCGCACGGCCGAGACCTCCCCCGGCTGGCTCCGGCTGCGCCGCCCCTGGGCACCCGACGACCTCACGCTGCCGGACGGGGCCCGGCTGGAGGCCCGGGAGGAGCCCGGCCTGCTGGGGGGTGTGACGCTCCTCAGTGCCGGCGGAGTGCGCCGGAGCGACGGAGCCGCCGTACGGCTGACCGCAGTTCCGTACTGCGTGTGGGCGAACCGTCGGCAGGGACCGATGCGAGTGTGGATTCCTCGGGAGTGACGGCGTCGCTCGCCCAG
Organism: Streptomyces sp. NPDC055506; assembly: GCF_053643595.1. Classification (NCBI taxonomy): domain Bacteria; kingdom Bacillati; phylum Actinomycetota; class Actinomycetes; order Kitasatosporales; family Streptomycetaceae; genus Streptomyces; species Streptomyces sp. NPDC055506. The sequence goes on from NZ_JBSHKH010000076.1 coordinate 1,548, forward strand.
AGGGCCAGTTCACGGTCCCGGGGGCCGTACGCCGTATAGGCCACGCCGTTCTCGGCCTCCGGTGCGCGGTCGCCGAAGACGCGCACCGGATGGGCCGCGTCCCAGCGCTCCCAGCCCGGGTCGCCGTCCGTGGCGAAGCGCACCCACGCGGCGTGCATCGCGTCGGCCAGGTCCTGCGGGGCGCCCTCACCGGCCAGTTTCCGGGACTCGGGGACCTCCCCGGTGTCGAAGACGAAACCGAGCTCCAGGGCGTGACAGGCGCCGAGGTCGGGGAGGTTCGAGGGCCAGGCGAATTCGTAGACGTACGAGGGTTCCGTCCGGGCGTCGGCCAGGTGGTGCAGGGGGATGCGCAGGAGGTGGTCCGTGACGAGCTGACCGACGGTCTCCGCCGTGCTCGCCTCGGGGTGCAGGGCGCGGTAGCCGCGCGGGACCTCGCTGCCGCAGTGGCAGCGGGCCATGGCACCGGCCAGGGCGACGGCCCCGAGGCGGTCGACGCGTTCCAGGAGGCCGCCGGGGACCAGCCACAGCCGGTACTCGTCCCGGGTCCAGCCCGTCAGCAGCTCGACGCCGGGGGCCGCGCCGCCCTCGGTGAGGGCCTCCAGGGGGTCGCGCGGGACGGTGTCGCCGTCGACGACGATGCCGAAGGCGGGGCCGCCGACCACGGGGCTGCTCAGCTTGCCCGCCTCGGCCTGGGTGCTCAGCAGCAGGTCGCGGTCGACGGCGGCGAAGGCCTCGGCGGTGGCGGGGATCTTCAGCCGGGTGGCCATACGGCGCACCATCCGCCGTACCTTGGCCCGGTCGGACGCCTCGGGCGGCCCGCTCTGCAGGACCGCCCGCCGGACCAGCCCCTGTGTCTGCGGGGCGGCGACGACGGCGCCGATGCTGATCGCCCCGGCGGACTGGCCGGCGAGGGTGATGCGGCCGGGATCGCCGCCGAAGGCCTCGATGGCCTCGTACACCCAGGTCAGGGCGGCTATCTGGTCACGCAGGCCGGGGTTCGGGGGCGTGTCGGGGAACAGTCCGTAGCCCTCGACACCCAGCCGGTAGTTGACCGAGACACAGACGACGCCGTCACGGGCGAAGGCATGGCCGTCGTAGACGGGCACGGCGGAGGAACCCCTGGTCAGGGCGCCGCCGTGCAGCCAGACAAGTACCGGGAGGCGGGCTCCGGGGGCCGGCTCCGGGGTCCAGACGTTGAGGTTGAGGCAGTCGTCGCCGGGCACGACCGGGTCGGACAGATAGTGGGCGAAGGCCCCGGAGTACGGGGGCTTCGGCGGGGTCGGGCCGAAGGCGCCGGCGTCCCGGACGCCGTCCCAGGGCGGGAGGGGTACGGGCGGGCGGAAGCGGCGGGGGCCGAAGGGCGGCGCCGCGTACGGGATGCCCCGGAAGACCGCCACTCCCCGCTCGTACCGGCCGCGTACGGCCCCGTACGGGCTCCTGACCACGGGATCCGTCTGGCCTGCCGTCATGCGCCCACCAGCCCTTCGCCGAGCTCGTGCACCGGTATCACCAGAGCACCACATCGCTCACGGGTATTCCGGTGCACGAGCCGGTTGGACGGCTATTTGGCGTACATCAGGGTGCCGAACCCGAGCTGGTCGTAGCCGCCGCTGTCGCTGCCGTAGTCACCCCCTCCGCCTTCGGGGGCGACGGAGAAGCACATCTGGGCGACGTACTTGTCGTCGAGGAGCAGGCGCCTGCCGTAGTGGTAGTGGAGCATCGCCCACACGGGGCGGACCTGGCCTCGCGACCCGGCGCCGGGCACGGTCTGTGACTGCGGGGAGCAGTTCTGGCCGCTGCCCCAGTTGTAGGTGGTGAAGGGCACGTCCATGTTCAGGTTGTACTTGGCGACGTACTGGGCGGCCTTCATGAAACGGCGGCCGTCGTACGAGTAGAGGTCCTCGCCCTGGTTCCAGGCCATCTCGCAGATCGCGCCCATCTGGCCCATGCCCATGACGGTGTGGCCCTGGTCGCGGCCGGACTCCTGCCACTGGCCGAGGTCGTAGCCCTCGACATTGCCGTACAGGAACGGGACGGCGTTCTTGATGGAACCGTTTCCGGCGCCGTTCTTGAAGTAGGTGACGGCCTGGTCGTACTTGGCGCCGTCGTTGTTGAGGATGCCGATGGCCAGGACGGAGGCCATGTTGCACAGGTCCCAGTTGGCCCAGTAGTTGGTGATGCAGGCGTCGTTGTGGCCGGTCAGGAACTGGTTGTTGAGCGGGTAGAAGACCTTGACCATCATCTCCTGGAAGGCGGCGAGGTCGAAGGCGCCGTAGTCCCGCATGAGTTCGGCCGCGTTGGCGAACTGCCAGCCGTAGAGGCCGGCGGCGAGGAACCGGTCGGCGTTTCCTGTGACCGTCGTCAGGGTCGTAGCCCAGGCGTTGAGGATCCGCGCGGCGCACTGGGCGTTGGCCTCGGTGCCGCCGACCCTCCAGCGCAGCGCGTTCTGGTAGGCGGCCGCGATGTCGTTGTAGAGGAGTCCGTAGTTCTGTCCGGTGCCGCCGCGGATGATGGTGGCGGTGGCGCGGGGGCTCCAGGTGGACTGGGAGTGGGAGTTGGCGGTCAGCCTGTTCCAGCCGGACAGCCAGGGGTCGGTGCCCGCGGCGACCCTGACCTTGGCGCGGTTGATGTCGCCGGCGTTGTGGAGCATGCCGGGGTGGGTGAAGGTGCCGGGGGCGGCGTCCGCCGTGGTGGCGGTGGCGCCGGCGCCGAGGGCGAGGGCCGCGGTGAGGCCGCCGGCGCTCTTGAGCAGACCGCGGCGGCTCACCTGGCCGCCCTCGTGGTGCGTGTGGGGGGAAGTGCGGCTCATGTGGGGGCTTCTCCCATCGGTGGAGTGCTACATGGGGGTGATGCTCACCTCGTCGAACTCGGTGGTGCTGCGGGCCAGGGGATCGCGGGAGCAGACCACGAGGCCCACGTAGTAGGGGGCGTCACCGAAGCCGGGGAGGTCTCCCTCGGCGAGGGGGGTGAAGGTGGCGCCGCCGTCGGTCGAGGCGGATGCGGTGAAGTGGGTTGCGGTGCGCTTCAGCCGCAGCAGGCAGGGTGCGGTGACCGCCGCGTTGCCCGTGAAGGTGGACTTTCCGGCGACGGTCGGGCGCAGCATCAGCTGGGCGCTCGTGCCGCCGGTGACGATCGCCCCGGCCGCCTGGTCGAACGGCGACAGGGACTTGGCCATCAGCAGGCCGACCCGGTCGCCGGTGGCTCCGGCGCGGGAGACCAGGCGGACGGTGACCTCGCAGTCACCGCTGACGGGCCGTCGTACGAACTGGCCCGTCATGCCCTGGTTGTTGACGGTGAGGTCGGTTCCGGCGCCCCGCACCACGAAGGTCCCGTCCTCGTGGGCGGTGGAGCCGGGGGTCCGGACGGCGACCACGCCGAGGGTGCCGTGGGCGCGGTCGTCGAGGATGACATCGCCCAGGTCGCCGTGGCTCCAGGGCGCGGGCGGCGGGGTGCCGACCGTGAGGGTGAGGGTGCCGGTGGTGTCTCCGGCGGCGTTCCCCGCGCCGGTGGTGACGGTGAACTCGCCGGCCCGGGTGGGGGTTCCGGAGATCAGGCCGGTGCGTTTGTCGACGCGCAGGCCGTCGGGGAGTCCCTTCGCGGCGAACCGGACCGGCTCGTGCGAGGCGCGCAGCAGGTGCTGGAAGGGAACGCCCTTGTTCGCGAACGCCGCTACGGCCGAGGTGAGTTGAGGTGCGGACGGCGTCGGCATCGTGGCCTTCGCCGGGTCCGAGAGGGGGCCGCGCCCGGAGCTGTTGGTCTTCGCGACGGCGTAGTGGTACGTCGTGCCGGGCTTGCCGGTGGCGTCGGCGTACCGGACGCGGGTGCCGAAGCCGACGGGGCCGATGCCGGTCGCGATCGTCTCGAACGGCCCCTTGGCGGAGGCGGAGCGCAGCACCTTGTAGCGGGCCGAGAGGTCCGGGTCGGTCCAGGCCAGCTCGACCGCGTCGGCGCCGGCGACGGCCCGCAGGTCCCCGGCGGCCCGTGCCGGGCGCGGCACGGACCAGATGTCGGCGCCCGTACGGGAGGTGATGCTGACGTTGTCGAAGGCTCCGGTGCCGGTCTCGGCGTAGTCGGCGTCGACGCCGAGGCAGGAGGTGAGAGTGAGACCGACATGCACCGTTCTGCCCAACTCGACGTCACTGCTCCCGACTTCGGTCCAGTGGATGCCGTCCGGGGAGATGGCGCCGGTGCAGCGGTCGCCCCGGCGGGTCACTCGGACCCAGTACGGCATGCGCAGCCGGTAGCCGTCGCCGGCGCCCTCGACGTACGGGGCCTGGAGCGGGGTCGCCGACTCGGGCAGCTCGCCGAGGGAGGAGATCGGGAAGGCGGCGCCGGTGGTGATCGTCTGTTGCTGGGACGGCGGCACGGGCGTACTGCCGGTGCCCTTGATCCCGGCCCCCGCATTCGGCCGTACGCTCCACACACCGCTCCAGGTGTGCAGCGGCAGGCCCTGGATCAGCATGGCGGCGTGGGCCGCGTCCGCGTCCAGGCCGGCCCGTACGGTGACGCCGATCCTGGAGTACTGGGAGCTGAGCGGCCACACGATCCGCGCGGTGATCGTGCCGTCGCCGCGCAGCGGCAGGTGGGCCAGACGATGGGTGTCGGCGGTGCCGGAGGCCTCCAGCACGAACCGCTCGCCGTCGAAGACCGCCGAGCCGGGGATCCTGACGTCGCCGACGTCCCGGGTGGACCAGAGGGCGGGCAGGCCGGGAACCGCGGACGCCCAGGCGGAACCGCCGCTCTGGCCTTGGGAGTTGACGGCGACCACCGTGTAGTACGAGGTGCGCCCCGGGCGGGCGCGGCGGTCGGTGTACGCCGGCTTGCCGACACCGGTGGCGATCTTCTCGTACGGCCCGTCGGCGCTGCTCGCCCGCAGGACGGTGTACGACTCCGCCCACGCCGAGGGCAGCCAGGCCACGGTGACGGACCCGTCGTCGCCGACCGCCGTGACACCGGCCGGGGCGGTGGGCGCGGACGGGGCCGGGGCCTTCGTACCGGCGAAGGTCAGGGTGCCCCAGCTGGGCAGGTCGTCGTTGCTGCCCTCGATGACACGGGCGCCGCCAGTGCCCCGGAAGACGGCCGCCTTGGTGTACGGAGTGTCGAGGCCACGGACCCCCGCGTAGTGCGCGTACGCCATCTCGTAGATGGGCGGCAGGGTGCCGCGTCCGACGGCCGAGACCGACGTCTTGATGTACTTGCCGGTGCGGTCCAGGTCGGGGACGAACGGGACGTCGCCGCCGAGGTTGTAGCGGGCGGCGTACTCGACGTTCTTCAGCAGCCTGTTGTCGTCGAAGGCGTACAGGTCGACGCCCTGGTTCCAGGCGACCTGCGCGGCGTCGGCGAGCAGGCCGCCGGCGAGTTGCTCGTGGCCCTGGTCGCGGCCGGACTCCTGGCCCTGTCCCGCGTCGGTGACGATGCGGTGCGGGACGCTGCCGTTGCCCGCGCCGGCGGCGGCGAAGCGCAGGGCGTCCTCGAAGAGGGCCGGCTCCTCGCAGAACACGCCGATGGCCAGGATCGACTGGACGGAGGTGAGGTCCCAGTTGCCGTTGGCGTAGAGCATGTAGCCGGAGATGGCGGGATACCAGACGCGCAGGAACGACTCCTTGCAACGGGCGATGTCCTCCTTCGCCCAGCCGTCGTAACCGGTGTACTGGAGCAACTCGGCCGCGTTGACGAACTTGAAGGCCTGAAGTCCGGCGCCCAGGGGCCCGTCCGCTCCGGTGACGGCGGTGAGGGACGCCGACCAGGCGTTGAGGATGTCCCTGGCCTTGTCGGCGTAGGCGCGCTCGCCCGTGAGGCACCACATCAGCGCGGTCTGGTAGGCGGCCGCCGAGTCGGCGACGGCCTGGTTCTGGAAGTTGGTGGGGCCCCGGCCCCAGGAGGTGATCTGGCCGGTGTTCTGGACGGTGTACGTCGACTTGGAGCGCGCGTGGGCGGAAAGGGCGAGGTAACCGTCGTAGATCGGCGTTTCTTTCGCGGCGACCGCCGTCTTCATCCGGGCCAGGTCGTCGGCGCTGTGCAGCAGTCCGGGGTGTGTGAACGCCCGGGGGCGGGCCGTGGCGGCCCGGGCGGTGCCGGGGGCGAGCAGGCCGCTCGCGCCGGACACCAGCAACAGGGCGGCCGCGCCGCCGAGGAAGCCCCGGCGGCTCGGTGCGATCGGTCTCAGGGGGCTGGTGCTCATGACGCCGCGGCCGCCTCGGCGGTGGTGAGGAACTTCAGGTTCAGCACGTGCTCGTTGGCGTGCATCGGAATGGTGTCGGTGGTGAGGTACCAGGTCGGCTTCTTCATCGAGTCGGCGATGACCGTGCCGTTGACGACGAGGTTCTCGAACGTGACGTCCTTGATGGCGTGCTTGGCGTCGTAGCCGAGCAGCAGGCAGGTCGCGAGCGGCTTGCCCGTGTAGGAGAGGTCCTTGATGTAGACGTTCTGGATGCCGCGTCCGACCGAGGTGTTGTACTTCGTGTTGTACATGACCCGCATGTGGATGAGCTGGCCCCAGCGGAAGTCCTCGACGCGGACGTTGTCGACCTTCACGTTCTTGATGAGGTTGCTGTCGCCGGGGTTGAGGGCGATGCAGCCCTGGTAGCCCATCTGGGGCTCGCGGTGGTCGCAGATGTCGAGGTTCTTGAAGCTGAGGTTCTTCAGCACCTCGGGGTTGTCGGTGTTGCCGTGCGTGCCGACGTTGATGGGGTGCGCGACGTCCGCCCAGAGCGTGGAGTTGCGTACGGTGATGTCGCTCGTGTCGCCGTAGTACTCCCAGCGGTGGGTGTAGATGGCGATGCAGTCGTCGGAGTTGCGCATGAAGACGCCGTCGATGACGACGTTGCTGCTGCAGAAGACGTCGATGCCGTCGCCCCAGCCCTTGGAGCTGAAGGAGCCGAGGCCCTTGATGGTGACGCCGGTGGCCTCGCCGAGCTGGACGGCGTAGCCGTTCGGGTTGAGGACGGTGACGGCGCCGATGGAGATGTTCCGCGAGTTCTCCACGAGGGCACCGCCCGCCGCCGTCCCGGCGAGCACGCCCCGGCCGGCGATCCCGGCGTGCTCCACGTTCCGGAAGACGACGGTCGCCTTGAGGACGGCGCCGCCGTCGAGGTAGACGGTCTTGCCGGAGGGGACGTTCAGATAGCCGTCGGCGGTGGTGTGGACGCCGGGACCGTAGTAGAGGACGTTCGGGTCGTCCTGGGCGGGGATCTTCTTCTCGACGGGGCGGGCGAAGAGGTGGAGGACGTCGAAGATGTCGTCGTTGAGCTGCACGACGACGTTGCGCGGCTTGTCGAGTGTGAACCGCAGGGTGTCGCCGCCCACTTCGGGCTTGATGCCGTAGGAGTCCGGTCTGACGCGGACCTTGGTGGTGCCGCCCTTGAGGTAGGTGACCTCGACCTCGACGGAGCCCTGGAAGTCGAAGTACGCCAGCGACGAGTTGTAGATCTTGCTCGACCCCGTGGCCGGGTTGATCTCCCCGAGCTGGGGCCGCCAGATGTCGAGTGTCTGCCACTCGCCGTCGGGGGCGGTACGGACCCGCACCTTGAAGCTGGTGTTGGTCGGCATGGCGGCCGGGCGGGGATAGGTCACCAGCTTCGGCGAGACGGCGGTGTCGTCGGCCCGGCCGGCCGTGGCCGTGAGGTTGGTGAGCCCGGCGGCGAGGACGGTGGCACCGGCCGCCTGGAGGGCGCCTCGGCGGGACAGGGACGGGGTCATGTGAACTCCTTGGCGGTACGAAGACGGGAGACGGCCGGGGTCACTTCAGGCCGGTGGTGGACATGCCGGCGACGAAGCCGCGCTGGGCGATCAGGAAGATCAGCAGGATCGGCACGACGTACATCACGGAGGCGGCGGCCTGGAGGTTGGCGACGGGCGTCCCGGCCGAGGTGACGTAGGTGGACATCACGGCGACGGCCAGCGTGGACCTGTCGGTGGAGAGCAGCAGCTGCGGGGCGATGTAGTCGCCCCAGGACCAGGTGAAGGCGATCACGAAGCTCGCGGACAGCACCGGCCAGGACTGCGGCAGGAAGATCCGCCAGAAGATGGTGCCGTAGCCGCAGCCGTCGACGATCGCGGCCTCCTCCAGCTCGCGGGGCAGCCCGGCGAAGAACTGCCGGAAGAGGAAGACCAGATAGGGAGCGGCGGCCAGTCCCCAGAACACCCACGGCCAGTACGTGTCGACCATGCCGAGCTTCGCGAAGATCAGATACGTCGGCAGCAGGGTGATCATCTGGGGCAGCATCATCGAGCCGATGAGGATGCCGAACAGCGTCTTCTTGCCGGGGGCGTCCAGGCGGGCGAAGCCGAATCCGACCCAGGCCGAGCTGAGTGTGACGAGCGTGGCGTAGATCAGGGCGATGATCAGGGAGTTGCGGGCGTAGCCGAGGAAGTCGATCAGGTTGAAGGCGTCCGCGAAGTTGTGCCACTGGACGTGGGTGGGCAGCCAGTGCACGGGCGAGGCGGCCAGTTCCGCCGGGGTCTTCAGGCCGGAGAGGATCAGCCAGCCGAAGGGGCCGATGAACAGCCCGGTGAGGGCGACGAGGACCGTGTAGAGGACGAGCCGGTTGACGCGCACCCGCACCCGGGGCGCGGAGTTCGGGGGCAGGCTGGTGGCGGTCACTTCTTCGCCTCCGGGTCGACGTTGTAGAACACCACGCCGGACGTGAACCTGAAGATGAGTCCGGTCACGATGAGGATGAGAACGAAGAGCACCCACAGCAGTGCGGAGGCGTAGCCGTAGCGGCCGAGCGCGAAGTACTGCGAGAACACGTGCATCATGTAGAGGTAGTTGGACTGCGGCAGCGCGGTGACGCCGGCGGTCGTGCCGTCCGGGGAGAGCAGCAGCGGCATGATGGTCTGCACGGAGGCGATCACGCCGGTCACCGTCTGGAAGAGCAGGACGGGCGACAGCAGCGGCACGGTGATGCTGCGGAAGGTCCGCCAGGCGCTCGCCCCGTCGATGCGGGCGGCCTCGTGCAGTTCGCGGGGCACGTCCTGGAGCCCGGCCAGCGAGATGATCATGACGTTTCCGGCGGCCCACAGCACGCTCATCAGCAGCACATACCGGGCGTAGGGGTCGGCGAGCCAGCCGAGCGCGTCGAAGCCGAAGAGGGTGATGACGCCGTTGGCGGCACCGGAGTTCTGGTCGAAGAGCGCCTTGAAGGTGAGGCCCACACCGACCGGGGGCACCACGGCCGGCAGATAGAGCAGGGTGCGGAACAACCCGCGTGCCTTGATCGGCCGGTTGACCAGGACCGCGAGCCCGAGCCCGGCGATGATCGACAGGGGCACCGAGGTGATCGCGAACAGGCCCGTGCGGCCCAGGGAGTTCCAGGTCTGCGGGTCGGAGAACAGCTCGGTGTAGTTGCCGAGGCCGACATAGCTCCAGTGCGGCGAGACGCCGTCGTAGGTCGTGAAGCTCAACCACAGCGCGTACGCCATGGGTACGACTGTCAGCAGCAGGAAACCGAGGATCCAGGGCGAGGTGAACAGGTAGAAAGCGCGATGCCTGCGCACCGTCATGGAGATCCGGGGCCGCCGGTCCCGGGTCGTGCGGTCGGCGCGCGCGGCCGGACCGATGCTGCCCGTGACGGGTATCTGGTCGACCGTCATCCCACCTGCTCCTTACCGCGCTTCAGCTGCTCGTTCATGACCGAGTTCAGACGGCCGGCCAGCGCGTCGACGGACATGCGGCCGTTCATCGCGGCCGGGGCCTCCTGGTTGAACAGGGCGTAGAGGGAGTCCGCCGTGGCGTAGGGGGTGTAGGCGATCACCGAGAAGTGCTTCAGCTCGGCCTTCTGCACCTTCAGCACCCGTTTCTGGTAGTCCTCCTGGGCCGGCATCAGCGGGCGCAGGGACTTCAGGGTGGGGATGCCCCAGCCGCCGGCGGCACGGGCCTTGGCCGGTCCCTCGCCGAAGAACCACTCGAAGACCCGCCAGGCGGCGTCCTTGTTCTTCGCCTTCTTCGGCATCCACAGGCCGGTCCCCGCCTGGCAGGGGCTGACCCGCCGGCCGCCCTCGAACACCGGGGCCGGTGCGAGGCGGGCGTGCGGCGCCAGCTTCTTGTCGGAGTTGATCAGGCCGCCGAGCCAGTAGCCGGAGTTGGACATGGCCATGCGGTTCGCCTGGAAGGTGGGCCCGTCCCAGGCATTGGGGTCGGGCTGGACGATGCTGGGGCCGACCCTTGCCCTGCCGTACTCGATGTACCAGTTCAGGGCTTTGCGCGCCTCGGGGGTGGTGAAGTCGACGCGGGAGAAGTCGTCGCTGAAGAGGCTGCCGCCGGCCGCCACCGTGAGGCTCGCCAGCATGTTGGGTGTGGACACGCCGTTGTAGCTGCCGCCGAAGACGGTCGTCTGGCCGCTCTTGCGCCGCGTCAGCCGCTCGGCGTTCTCCAGCCACTCCTCGAAGGTGACCGGCTGGGTCTCGGGCGGATAGTCGACACTCGCCTCGTCGAAGAGGGCCGTGTTGAACCAGAACATGGAGTCCTGGGAGAAGTCCTTCGCCATGCCGTAGCGGGGGCCCTTGCCCTGGGTACGGCCGTCGAAGCGCCACAGGTCGTTGACGGGGTCCAGGTCGTCGACCTTGAGGACACCGCTCCCGGCGAAGTAGGGATCCAGGTCCTCCATGACGTCCCGTGCCGCGAAATAGGGCGCGTCCGTGGCGCCGACACCGCGCACCAGGTCGGGCGGGGCGCCGTTGGTCATCATGCCGATGAGCTTGGTGATGTCGTAGCGCACCGTGACGATCTTGACGCCGATGTCCTTCTGGGCCTGTCTGACGAGCTCCGGGCCGAGGTCGTCGGGCTTGGCCATCACCGTGACGGTCTCACCGTCGCCGCTGACGCCGTTGGAGACCTGCATCGCGCAGCCGCTCAGGCTCGCCGCGCCGGTCGCGGCGCCCGCCCCCGAGAGGGCGAGGAATCGGCGGCGGCTCAGGGAAGCACCAGCACGTGGGTGCATGAACGCACCACCTCCTTGCGGTTCCGGTGGCTTGGCAACCGGTTGTTGTGCGTGGGGCAGAGCTTCTTCCGGTCGGCATGGCGCGTCAAGAGCCTTGACGAATTTTCGAAAAGACTGTGTAACCTCGGCGTCATCAGCTTGAGGGCGGGTCAGACCTGTTTTCGGTCGCCGTGATCAAGCCATCGAAGAGTGCTCCGACCGGCATGACCAGGGACGTCTCCGCACTCGACTTCGGCAACAACTGGGGAACCGGTTGCCGAGCGGACCGCCCGAGCACCGAGATCTCGACAGCGGCCGCACAGGCTCCGCCCTCCCTCACCGAAACCGCAGTAATCGATTTCCACGACCATGCCTCCTGCCGGGCCGCCCCGGAAGGGTCCCCGGGCCCGACCCGCCCGGCCACACCCGGCCCGACTCCCCCACCCCATCAACCCGCCCCCCTCTCCCGTCACGCCACGACCTGCGCTCATCACGCGCGTTACGCCGAACCGGCACCTCCCGGCGTCACCTCCGCCCAGCCGATTGACCGCCGCTTCCCGGCGGATCTACGGTAGAAGGCGCTTTCTGAAACAGTTTCCGTCCTCCGCCCTCTGCTCCAGGAGAGTCATGCCCAGCCCTCAGCTGCCGCGGACCGTCTTCGCGATGGACCCGGTGCACCTCCCGCTGCTCTTCCCTCCGCCGCTGATGGAGCGACTGAGGCGCACGGCCGACATCGACCCCGGGCTGGTGGTGCGGGACTTCGCCGATCCGGTCGCGGCCGGTGCACTGGCCTCCGCCGAGGTGCTGATCACCGGCTGGGGCTGCCCGCACCTGGACGCCGGTGTCCTCGCGGCGGTCCCGAAGCTCGACGCCGTGCTGCACGCGGCCGGCTCCGTCCGCTCCCTGGTCGGCGAGGCCCTGTGGGAACGCGGGGTGACCGTCTCCAGCGCGGTGACGGGCAACGCCCTGCCCGTCGCGGAGTACACGCTCGCGATGATCCTGCTGGTGGGCAAGGACGCCTTCGACCACCGCGAGCACTTCCGCAGCACCCATGCCTACCCGGGCCCCGCGGAGACCGCCGCGACCGGCAACCTCGGCCGCCGCGTCGGGGTCATCGGGGCATCCCGGGTGGGCCGTCGGCTGCTGGAGCTGCTGAGGCCGTTCGACCTCACCGTCCTGCTGCACGACCCTTATGTCAGCCCGGCCGAGGCCGCCGCGCTCGGTGCCGAGTCGCTGTCGCTGGAGGAGCTGCTCAGACGGAGCGACATCGTGAGCCTGCACGCCCCCGACATCCCCGCGACCCACCACATGCTCGACCGCGACCGGCTCGCCCTGGTGCGGGACGGGGGCGTGCTCATCAACACCGCCCGCGGTGCGCTGGTCGACCACGAGGCGCTCACCGGTGAGCTGCTCTCGGGCCGGCTCAGCGCGGTCCTCGACGTCACCGACCCGGAGCCCCTGCCCGCCGGCTCGCCGCTGTACCGACTCCCCAACGTGTTCCTCACCCCGCACATCGCGGGTTCCCTGGGCAACGAACTGGAGCGGCTCGGCCGCATCGTGGTGGAGGAACTGGAACGCCTGGTGGCGGGCGCGCCGCCGGTCCACGAGGTGCGGCACGCGGATCTGGCGCGGGTGGCGTGATGCCCGGGTGGTGTGACGCCCGCATGGCGATCCGTCCCAGGTGACGGCCCTTTCGGTGGGCTGTCCACAGGCCCTCCAGCCTGGAGTAACGATGGGATACGGTTTCCGCACCGGTGCGGGGCGTGCCCGGACCACGGGTGCGTCGAGGCCGTTACGGACCGGGTCACGACAGACCGGAGCGCTCGGCAACGGGCCGCACATCGGGCCACGTGCCGGGGCCGCTACGTGAAGGAGCCGCAAGGGTGAGTCAGCGCAAGGCGACGAGTGACGCCGGCCGGGCGACCATCCGCGATGTCGCGGAGCGCGCGGGCGTCTCCGTGGCCAGCGTCTCGCGGGTGCTGTCCGGCAACTACCCGGTGTCGGAGGAGCTGCGCCGGCGGGTGATGAAGGTGGTCCGGGACCTGGACTACGTCACCAACGCCCATGCCCGCTCCCTCGCCGGCGGCGGCACACCGACGGTGGCGATCCTCATCAACAACATCACCGGCGCCGCGTTCGCGCACGTCGCGAAGGGCGTCGAGGGTGCCGCCACACTGCGCGGCTGGCTCTCCCTGGTCGGCACGACCGGCGACGACCCGGAGCGCGAGCTGGCCCTGGTGAACCTCATGCGGCAGCAGGGCGTGGCCGCCGTGATCCTGCTCGGCGGCGCCTACGACTACGACGAGTACCAGCTGCGCATGGCCCGCTTCGCCCGTTCCCTGGACGCGGCCGGCTCGCATCTGGTCCTGGTGGGCAGGCCCCCGCTGGAGGGCGACGTCCCGGCGACGACCGTCGACTACGACAACGAGGGCGGCGCCTACGCGATGGCCAGCCACCTTTTGTCGGCCGGTCACCGACGCGTCCTCGTCCTGCCGGGCCACGCCGAACTGACCACCGCCCAGGGCAGGTTGAAGGGAGCGCGGCGGGCCTTCGAGGCGTACGGCGTGCCCTTCGACGCGGGCATGGTCCGGCACGGCCCGTACGACTACGAGCACGGCTACGAGGCGGTGGAGGCGGCCCTGCACGACACACCGGACTTCACCGCGGTGCTCGCCGGGACGGACGTGGTCGCCGCGGGCGCCGCGCAGGCCCTGCGCGCGGCGGGCCTGCGGGTACCGGAGGACGTCTCGATCGTCGGCTACGACGACATCCCGCTCGCCTCCCAGCTCACACCCCAACTGACCACCGTGCACGTGCCGTACGAGGAGATGGGCCGGGTCGCGCTGCGCGCGGTGGCCGACCGGCGCGAGGGCGGCGCGGGCCGCCGCAAGGGCGCCGACGGCGACCATCTGGTGCTGGGCACGCATGTCGTGGTCCGCAACTCGGTGCGACCGCCGGCGACACGCGTCGTCTGACGTTGACCTTCGTTACGTAACCGTTTTCCAGAGACTTTACGGCCCCTCGCGCGGAGCGTCGACGTGCCCGCCGCGTCGCGGACCGGCGCCCCTGCCGGCGCTTTGACCTGTACGTATACCGAACCTGACGCGAGGGCGCGCCGTCCGTCCGGCGGCAACCCGCCGGACGATCCGCCGTAACAAATTGACGCGCACCTCTTGCTCTGAGCGGATCCGTCCGCCTACCGTCCCAGCAACCGCTTACTACAGCTTCTGCTTGGCCGACCCCCCGCAACCGCGAGCCGACGGTATTCCGGCCGCCGTTCCCGGCCGGCACCAACGAGCCGCCGCCGTCCTCTCGTTCTGAGAACGTCCTATTCCGAAGGATCACGGTCAGATGAACTTCACCAGCCCCCGGAGAAGGTTCGCCTCCGCCGCTGTCGCGGGCATCGCGCTGACAGGTCTGCTCTCCGCCTGCGGCGGATCCGGCTCGGGCGACGACGCCGCGTCGAAGTCCGGTCCGGTCACCCTCCCCTTCTGGGGCTGGGCCAACGGCCAGGAGGCGGTCGTCAAGGCGTTCAACGCCTCGCACAAGGACATCCGGCTGAAGTACACGAAGGTCACCGACCAGCTGACCATGCAGAAGCAGCTGACCAACGCGGTGAAGGCCGGCAACGCCCCCTGCCTGGTGCAGAACACCGCCGAGTACGTGACCAGCTGGGTGTCGCAGGACGCGCTCGCCGACATCACGCGGTACGTCGAGGGCGAGAAGGACAAGTTCAACACCGGCGCCTGGTCGAGCGCGCAGGTGCAGGGCAAGCTCTACGGCGTTCCCACCAGCTCGGCACCGCAGTTCACGATCTACCGCACCGACATCTTCGAGAAGTACGGCCTGAAGCCCCCGGCCACCTGGGACGACTTCATCGCCGCGGGCAAGGTGCTGAAGAAGCACGGCATCAAGATCACCAACTACGCCGGTGAGGACCCGAGCACCCTGGAGGTGCTCGCGATGCAGGCCGGGGCGCACTGGTACGCGATCGACGGCAACGCCTGGAAGGTGGACTTCCAGGACGAGGGCACCCTCAAGGCCGCGAAGGTGATCCAGGAGATCATCGACAACGACCTGAACGCCAAGCTGTCCTTCGCCGACTACGCGGCCGTGCAGCGCAGTTACGACACCGGTGCCACCGCGACCCGGCAGATCTCCACCTGGCAGATGGCCGGCATGGTGCAGAACTTCACCAAGTCCTTCGGCGACTGGGCCCTGGCGCCCTGGCCGGCGTACAAGGGCGAGGCGGCCAAGACGCCGGCCGGCACGAACCTGACCGGCAGCGTGACCCTGGTGACCAAGCAGTGCGAGAACCAGGAGCAGGCGGCGAAGGCGGCGCTGTGGATGTCGACGAACCAGGACGCGGTCAAGACGATGGCGAGCCCGGAGACCGGCAACGGTGTGATGCCGGCGCTCGAGGACAGCGGTTCCTACGTCGGTGAGTCGATCTCGCAGAAGCTGCTCGGGAAGAACTACCAGCCGGCACAGAAGGTCGTGACGGACAGCCTGGGCACCGTCACCACCGACTGGACCTACGGCCCGAACTGGACCGCGATGTTCACCGAGCTCCAGGCGGGCTGGGCCAAGGTCGTCAACAAGCAGGAGAAGGTCACCGACCTGCTCGCGCACATGCAGGAGTGGACGGTCAAGGACCTGAAGTCCCGCGGTATCAGCGTCAAGGGCTGAGGCTTTCGATGATTCGCTCCCTGCGCTGGAAGGGTGCCGCGTTCACGGTGCCCTTCCTGCTCGGCTTCGTCTTCCTCTATCTGCTCCCGATCGGCTACGCCGTCTACGAGTCGCTGTTCACGGAGAGGCAGTCCGGGCTCGGCCTCGGCGGCGCGACGACGGAGTTCGCCGGACTCGACAACTACACGCAGGGCCTGACCGACTCGGCGTTCATGCACTCCATCCTGCGGGTGGTGCTCTTCGCCTGTGTCCAGATCCCCTTCATGCTGCTGATCAGCCTGTTGCTGGCACTGTTCCTGGACGCGCTCACCTCCAGGGCGGCGAGCCGGTTCCGGATCCTGCTGCTGGTGCCCTACATGATCCCCGGCGTGGTCGCGGCGATCGTGTGGGTCAACCTCTACAGCCCGGACGTCGGTCCGCTCACCCCGATCGGCAAGGCCCTCGGCCTCGACTGGAACTTCTTCGCGCCGTCGATGGTGTGGCCGTCCATCGGCAACCTGCTGACCTGGCACGGCATCGGCTACAACATGGTGATCATCTACTCGGCGCTGCAGGGCGTGCCGCGCGAGCTGTTCGAGGCGGCCCGGCTGGACGGTGCCTCCGAGCTGCGGATCGCGCGCAGCGTCAAGATCCCGTTCGTGCGCGGGGCACTGGTTCTGACGGGACTGCTGTCGATCATCCAGATGCTGCAGATCTTCAACGAGCCGGCGCTGTTCCGGAACATCACTCCGCAGACGGTCAGCGACAGCTTCACCCCGATCATGATCATCTACAACGAGGCGTTCAACGCGGGCGACTACCACTACGCGGCCGCCCTGTCCGTGCTGCTCGCCCTGATCCTGGGCGTGGCCTCCTTCCTCTTCTACCGGCTCACCTCGAAGGAGGCCGACTGATGGTGCTGACCGAGCGGACCGCCGCCGAGCGGCCCGAAGTCCGGGGCGTGCGGCGCCTGTCCCGTCCGGATCCGGCCTCGCGCGGGCGGGGCGGTCAGCGCTTCCTCCTCGTCGGGCTGGTCCTGGCGAGCGTGTACAGCCTGTTCCCGGTGTGGTGGCTGATCGTCGCCGCGACCAAGGACCGTACGGCGCTGTACCAGAGCAACGGCCTGTGGTTCTCGGGCTGGCACCTGTGGGACAACCTGCACCAGGTGTTCACGTACCAGGACGGCATCTTCCTGCGGTGGACGGCCAACTCGTTGCTCTACGCCGGTGTCGGCTCGCTCGGCGGCACGCTGATCGCGCTGGCAACCGGTTACGGACTGGCCCGCTTCGACTTCCCGGGCCGTAACGCGATCTTCGCGTGTGTCGTGGGCTCGTTCCTGATCCCGATCGCGCTGCTCACGCTCCCGCTGTATCTGCTGTTCTCGGCGATCGGCATGGTGGACACCCCGTGGGCGATGCTGATCCCCTGCCTCATCAACCCGTTCAGCGTGTATCTGGCCAAGGTGTACACCGAGGCCACGATCCCCTACGAGCTGCTGGAGGCGGCCCGGATCGACGGGGCCGGGGAGTTGCGGATCTTCTTCAGCATCGTGCTGCGGATGATGACGACGGGCGGCGCGACGGTGTTCCTGCTGGCGTTCGTGAACACCTGGAACGCCTTCTTCCTGCCGCTGACCGTGCTGCGCGGCAAGGAGAACTGGACGCTCAACCTCGGCCTCTACAACTGGACCGGGACGCGTCTGGAGTCCGGCATCGACCTGACCGGTCTGGTGCTGACCGGCGCGCTGCTGTCCATCGTGCCGATGGCGATCATGATGGTCGCGATGCGCCGCTACTGGCGGACGGGCGTGACGCTCGGCGCCCTCAAGTGATCCCTGCCGTCTTCCCCTGACTCCTGGGGGCCGCGGGTGACCTGACTCCCCGCGGCCCCCGGGGCCCGGCCCTCCCGGAGTTTGCGCGTGACCGTCCTGCACAATCCCGTCCTCCGCGGCTTCGCGCCCGATCCTTCCCTGGTCCGGGCCGGCGACTGGTACTACGTGGCGACCAGCTCCTTCGAGTGGTTCCCGACGATCCCGGTCCACCGCTCCCGGGACCTGGCCCACTGGGAGTACGCGGGGCACGTCGAGGGCGCGGCTCCCGGGGGCTCGCTGGCGGGGGTGCCCGACTCGGGTGGCATCTGGGCCCCGTCGCTGAGCTGGGACGGGGAGCGGTTCTGGGTGACGTACACCGTCGTACGGTCGGTCGGTACGCCGTACTTCGATCTCGACACGTACGTCTCTACGGCGATCGAGGTGGGCGGCGAGTGGAGCGCACCGCGCCGGGTCGCTAGCCACGGGTTCGATCCGGCCCTGTTCCACGAGGACGGCCGGCTGTGGCTGCTGAACCTGCAGAACGACCACCGGCCGGGAGGGCGGCGGTTCGCGGGGATCGTCGTCACGGAGCTGGACCGGGGCACGCTGCGCCCCGTCGGCGAGACCCGTCTGCTGCTCCAGCACGACCGGTTGATCGAGGGGCCGAAGCTGCTGCGGCGCGACGGCTGGTACTACCTGGTGCTCGCGGAGGGCGGCACGGGCTGGGAGCACGGGGTGCGGGTGGCCCGCAGCCGGGAGCTGACCGGGCCGTACGTACTCGACGACCGGCCGCTGCTGACGACGCGGGACGACGAGAGCGTGCCGTTGCAGAAGGCCGGGCACGGCGAGCTGGTCGAGACGCCGGACGGGCAGTGGCTGCTCAGCCATCTGACGGCCCGTCCGCTGCACACCCCGCAGGGGCGTCGCTGCACGCTCGGCCGGGAGACCGCGATCCAGGCGGTGACCTGGGACGCGGAGGGCTGGCCCCGGCTGCGGCAGGGCGGCTGGCACCCGGCGGTCGACGTCGACGTGCCGACCCGGCCGCGACCACTCTCCTCCCGGTCGCACCCACTGCCGGCCCACGCGGTGCCGGCCCACCCGGTGCCGGCCCACCCGGTGCCGGCCCACCCGGTGCCGATGTCTCCCGCCGCCCTGCCCGATGGCTTGTCCTGGCCGTGGAGCACCCTGCGCGAGCCGCCTGACCCGTCCTGGGCCGACACGACGGCACGCCCGGGCCGGATCCGGCTGCGCGGCCGGCACGGGCCGGAGTCCCGCTGGGCGACCAGCCTGCTGGCGCAGCGCGTCACCGAGCACCGCGCGGAGGCCGAAGTCACCGTCGAGGCACGGCCGGTGACCTTCACCCAGGCCGCGGGGCTGGTGCTCTGGTACAGCGCCGAGGCGTATCTCAGCCTGGACCTGACCTGGGCGGAGCCTGAGGGGGAGCCGCAGCGCGGTCAGCAGTGGAGCGCGGGCGGCCGGACGGTGCTGAGCCTCGTGGAGCGCGACGAGGACGGCGTGCGGCAGGTCGCCGTCGTGGACGTGCCGGACGAGCAGCCGGTGACGCTGGGGGTGACGGTCGAGGGTGCCGACGCCCGTTTCTGGTTCGTGCGGGACGGGGTGCGCACGGCGGTCGGACCGGCCCTGGACTTCAGCCGGCTGTCCGACGACCACGGCTCCCGGCTGCGCTTCACCGGGGCGATGGCGGGCATCCACGCCCGGGACCTCGTCGACGCGGCGTTCACGGCGGACTTCACGGGGTTCCGGCTGACCTGCGTATCCGGCTGAGGGCGTCGGCGCGTTCGGGGTTTCGACAAGCGATGCTCGATCCTGCTCGGAACTGCTTCCTATCGAGCACGTATTGACATGTAACCGTCGAAGCCCGCAGAGTCATGCCCCGACAGGCCCGACAGTGCCCCGGCAGTGATGCATCGACCCCATCGAGGAGTGTTGCCGTCATGTCCGAAACACCCGCTGTCTCACGCCGACTGCTCCTGGGCGGAGCCGTCGCCACCGGTGCGCTCGCGGCCGGGGTGACCGCGGCGGCCCCGGGCGCGGCCGCCGCGACCGGGCAGGCGCCCCGCCGCCGTCCCGGGCAGAAGTCGATGATCGGTGTGCCGTTCGAGGCCCACAGAACCGTCCGCGTCGGGGTCATCGGACTCGGCAACCGTGGCGGAGGCATGGTCGAGGGCTGGGCGGCCGTGCCCGGCTGCACCGTGACCGCCGTCTGCGACATCCGGGCCGACCGGGCGCGCCGCGCCGCCGACCGGCTGGTGAGCAAGGGCGAGCCCCGCCCCGCCGAGTACGGCGGATCAGCCGACGCCTACGCCCGGATGCTCCGGCGCGACGACATCGACCTGGTGTACGTCGCCACGCCGTGGGAGTTCCACCACGAGCACGGCAGAGCCGCCCTGCTGAGCGGCAGGCACGCCGTGGTGGAACTCCCCGTGGCGACCGAACTGCGCCAGCTGTGGGACCTGGTCGACACCTCCGAGCGCACCCGCAGGCACCTCCTCCTCGCCGAGAACTGCAGCTACGGCCGCAACGAACTGGCCATGCTGAGGATGGCGCACGCCGGCGTGTTCGGAGACATCACCAACGGCCATGGCGGCTACCTCCACGACCTGCGTGAACTCCTGTTCTCCGACACGTACTACACCGACTCCTGGCGGCGGCTGTGGCACACCCGCAGCACCGCGTCCCTCTACCCCATGCACGGACTGGCCCCGATCGCGGCCGCCATGGACATCAACCGCGGCGACCGGATGACCACCCTCGCCGCCACCGCGACCGCCCCGAAGGGACTGGCCGACTACCGCGAACGCTTCGTCCCGCGCGACCACCCGTCCTGGAAGGAGACGTACATCAACGGCGACCTGGTCACCTGCCTCATCGAGACCGACAAGGGCAGGATCATCCGGGCCGAGCACGAGGTGAGTTCACCCCGGCCGTACAGCAGGATCAACAGCCTCGCCGGCAGCTGCGGGATCGTCGAGGACTACACCGGGCCCACTCCGACCGGCGCGCGCGTCTATCTCGAACCGGACCACGGCGGCCACACCTGGCGCGACTTCGCCGACTACCGCAAGGAGTACGACCACTGGCTGTGGCGCAAGGTCGGTGACGACGCCGCGAACAACGGCGGTCACGGCGGGATGGACTACGTCCTGCAGTGGCGCACCGTCCAGCTGATGCGCGCGGGGCTGGTGCCCGACATCGACGTGTACGACTCGGCCGCCTGGTGCTCGGCGGTCCCGCTGAGCGCCGCGTCCCTGGCGAGGAACGGCCGTCCGGTCGAGATCCCGGACTTCACCCGTGGCGCCTGGGCCGGCAAGAGGCCCGGCCTCGACTCCAGCCCGACGGACATGCCGCCCGTCGGCTGACTCGGTCCGTCACTCAGCCCGCCCCGCCGTCGAGCAGCCAGTGGTAGCGCAGCCGCAGCGCCCGCTCGGTGCTGGCCAGCACCGTGACAAGCCCGACCACGGCGTTGGCCCCTGCCGACAGATCGATGGGCGAGATGAAGGTCCCGACGTACCGGGCGAGGCCCTGCGGGTCCCGGGTGAGCTGTTCGGCGAGCTGAAGGATCAGGAGAGCCAGGCCGATGAGAAGCACGATCAGCGAGAGGAAACCGATACAGCGGCTCACCGCGGGGTGCGATCGGTCGAGGCGGGCGCGGCGCCCCTCGGCCGAGGCGGGGTCCGGGACGAGCGGGAACTCGGCCCCCTCGGCGGTGACGTAGTGACAGCGCTTGAGCCCGAAGTTGCTCGCCCTCACTTCGACGGTGCCGCCCTCGACGGGGAAGACTGCGGGGACTCTGGACTCGGCGTGGTGCCTGCCGTCGAGGTACAGGTGAGCCTTGACGTAGCCGTCCTTCTGATTCTGATGCCTGACGTCGACGGCGTAGTCCAGCTGCCGGCCCTCGTCGCTCAACAGCCGGAGATGGAACAGTGCGCGGGTAAGCATCTGCCACCAGCGGAAACGCTTCAACGGTCGCCCGTCCCCGGGCTTGACCCGCTGGACGGCCCGGCGATGCCACCATTCCTTGAACATGTTTCCGCTCCCGTTACTCGATCGGCTCCGCCGATCCAGTGTTCTTTCCGCGCCGCCGCGTCGGCAGTGAGACTTGTCATCACTGAAAGTGACAGACGTCATCACCACGCTCCCGATGGATTCCGGCGCTGCGGCCTCGTCCGCTCCGTCACCCGTCTACCCGCCGTCCTGCGCCGCACCTAGAGTAGGAAGCGCTTTCTGCCGGTCGAGAGGTGGGTTCCGATGGTCCGTACGGCGAGTGCGAGCGTGGCGGCAGGTCCGACGCTGGCGGTCGTGGCCCGTGAGGCGGGGGTGTCGGTGCCGACCGCGTCCAAGGTGGTCAACGGCCGGGAGGACGTGGCGCCCGAGACCCGCCGCCGGGTCACCGAGGCGCTCGACCGGCTCGGCTATGTGCGCAGACCCCGGTTCGACGCGGCGAAGGCGCCCCGGCTGGTCGACCTGGTCGTGCACTCGCTGGAGAGCTCCTGGTCGGGCGCGGTGCTGCACGGGGTGGAGGAGGCGGCGCACGACGCCGGCCTGGAGGTCGTCGTGTCGGCCGCCCTGACCCGCTCCCGGGTCGGCCGCCCGGAGCGCGGCTGGCTGGACAAGCTGGTCGCCCGGGGTTCCTCCGGGGTCCTGTTCAACCTGGCCGAGCTGAGCGACTCGCAGTACGCCTGGCTGGAGCAGCACCGCATCCCGTTCGTGATGATCGACCCGGTCCAGGAGCCGCCGGAGGGCGTGGTCTCGGTGGGGGCGGCGAACTGGCAGGGCGGTGTGACGGCCACCGAGCATCTGCTGTCCCTGGGGCATGAGCGCGTCGCCGTCATCGCCGGCGACCGGCGCACGATGTGCAGCAGCGCCCGGGTCGCCGGTTACCGCTCGGCGCTCGCGTCGGCCGGGGTCCGGCACCGCGCCGAGTACGTACGGCACGCCGGATTCGACGAGTGCCGGGCCCGCCGCCGCATGCTGGAACTGCTCGACCTGCCCGAGCCGCCGACGGCCGTCTTCGTCTGCTCGGACCGGATGGCGCTGGGGGTGTACCAGGCCCTGGCCGAGCGGGGGCTGAAGGTCCCGCACGATGTCAGTGTGGTGGGCTTCGACGACCTGCCCGAGGCCCGCTGGGCCTCCCCGGCCCTGACGACGGTCCGCCAGCCGCTGTCGGAGATGGCCGCGACGGCCCTGCGCTCACTGCTGCGCGTGATGGACGGGCACTGCCCGGAGAGCACGCGGACGGAGTTGTCGACACGGTTGGTGGAGCGGGCGAGTACGGCGGCGCCGCGGGCGTAGGGCGTTCGTCACGCGGGTGCGCCGACGGCTCCCCGGTCCGGAACGCGCCTGTGCACATGGCGAGTCGGCGACGGCGGTCAGGGCCACCCGGCCCCGCCCTCCACGATCCCACGCCGTTCGGCTACGGCCAGGCCGTCCCGGCGCCCGGTGAAACCGTCTTCATCAGCGGCCGGCACACCTCCGACGCGACCGGCACCCGGGCCCCGGGGGATACACCGCACAGGTGGAACTCGCCTTCGACGGGCTGAGGCCGGCGGCACGCTTCGGGGAGCGACTGCCGGCGCGGACGCTGAGCGGCGTCGCCTCGCCGGCGTTGCCGGGCATGCTGTTCGAGGTCGACGCGGTGGCCGTACGCCCGGGTGCGGCGTGCGTCGGCTGACGCCACTCGCGGTCGCGGCACCCCGGCGCTCGTCGCCGGCCGGGCGGTCGCTCGGCCGGCTGTCGCACACCCCCCGCACGCGTCGCGCGCCCGTCTCCGCGGGGAACTGGTCCGGACGGGCCGGCGTCGAACGATGCGGTGGGGAGGGGCCGTTGCCCGGGGGTGGGGTGGCGGCGGGCAGTGGGGGGACGACCATGACACGCTGGCAGCCGCTTCCGGACGCACTGCCGAGGGAGGCACGGCATCTGGTCGAGCAACTGCGGGCCCTTAAGGACCGTACGGGTCTGAGCCTGGCCGAGCTGGCGCGGCGGACGGCGTACAGCAAGTCGTCGTGGCAGCGGTATCTCAGCGGGGCCAAGCAGCCGCCGAGGGGCGCGGTGCAGGCGCTGTGCCGGGTGGCCGGGGCGGATCATGCGCGGCTGCTGGCGGTGTGGGACCTGGCCGATCCGACGTGGCCGCGCGGTGCGACGGGGCCGGCCGGGCAGGCGGTGGACATCGCGGCACCGCCGCCCGCTGCCGAGTACCGGCGGTGGCGGGCGGCGGCCCTGGTCTCCTTCGCGGTCATCGTCGTCCTGCTGGCGGGGCTGCTGTGGGCGCTGCCGCCGTGGAGCGGGTGACCCCGGGGTCACCCGCTCGTCCGGGCACTCAGCCGACGATGCGGTAGTGCGCGTTCTTCCAGGGCCCGACGTTCTTGAGCTTCACCTGGTACTTGCCACCCACGCGCTTGAAGTTGACGTTCCGCGCGTCGCCCTTGTACTGGACGATGTTGCCCGGGAGGCTCTGCAGCCGGGTCTGGGCGAAGTCCCAGCTCTCGCTGACGACGGTGCCGTCGGTCTCGGGGAGGTTGTGCCGGCTCTGCCACCACTGCGTGGCCGACTCGGTCTCCGGTCCGAAAGAGCCGTCGATCTGGCTCTTCTTGAAGGGCCGCCACTCACCCTCGTCGTCCTCCCACAGGGCGCCGTCCGCCCACAGGACGGTCTCCCACAGGGCGATGGCGTTGCCCCTGGCGTAGGCCTCGACGCCGAGGTTCTCCTCGTCCTCCCAGTCGTTGGTGACGGCACCGCCGCCGTCGATGCCGAAGTACGCGGGAGCGGGAGCGGCGTTCGCGGCCGGTGCCAGGGCGATCCCGGTGGCCCCGCCCCCCAGCAGCACGGCCGTCACCATCGCCATGGCCCGATTGCGCATCCTCATGCGGTGTTCCTTTCCGAACCGCCGTCCCCCGGCGGGTCACCCCTGGGGCGGCTCGTCTCGTTTGGCAGGGCACAGCCTCACGTCCGGCCCCCGGGCGGGGCGAGCCTTCCCGGCGTTCACGGACCGCCCAGGGACGACTCAGGCGCGGAGCGGCGGCGTCCCGGCGGCGCGTGGGACGCTCGGGGTCCTGCTGGGCCGGGCTGGGCCGGAAGGCGGTGCCCGGCGTCCGCGCCCGGTTTCCAACAACAGCCTTTGTTGCGTCGCCCGGCCTCCCGCGCCCCGCGCACGGCCAGGACAATGCGTGTATGGATGATGACTGACAGCAACAGATCGACGCTCTCCAGGAGGAGTTGGTCCGCCGCGACGATCCCGCCGCCTGGGTGCGGGAGGCCGACGCGATGGACGCCTCGCGGCGCTATCCCGCTCTGTCGCTGCGCGGGCCGGTCTTCGGGGTCGCCGCGCAGGATCCCGCCGCGGGGCCGGAGTGGCGGCTGCTGAAGCCGGTGACGGACGGTATGCCGCAGGTGGCCCGGGACGGGTTGCACTCGCACCTGTGGTTCACGGCCAAGGACGACACCGACGACCCGGCCGTCCGGCGCGAACTGCTGGCCGCCGTGGCGGTGATGGAGCGCGAGCCGGTGAACGAGGTGGAGGTGTGCGGGGTGCGCTACCGGGTCGTACGGGGCGACGAGTTCGCGCGCTGCGACGACGACGGTCTTGAGCCGCCGCGCCCCACCGACCTGGAGCCGGCGCGGCGGTCGTGGGACAAGCGGGCGATGGACACCGCGTCCCCGGACGTCGGCTTCGTCCTCGACCCGGCCCGCCCGGACGGACTGGCGGCGGGGGCGCTGCGGCTGGGCCTGAGCGACTTCGCGTACACGGGCGCCCGTTTTCCCTCCGACGTCCGCGAGGACTCCGAGCGTGCGGTGGCCACGCACCCGGACCCCGTGCTGCTGCCCACCGGATTCGGCGTGGTCGAGCGCGGCCGCCACGGCTGGCAGCCCTGCGGCACGCTCATGGCCACGCCCCACGACGCCCGGCGTCTGCTCTACAACGGCATGTCCGAGATCTGGGCCATGCTGTACCGGTACGACGAGGCCAAGAAGGCGAAGTACGCGCGCGCCGCCGAGGAGTACAAGGCACTCGACCGCGCCGACGAGTTCCGCTTCGACGGCCGCCTCTTCCGGATCTGCCGCGTGGAACGCTTTCTGCGCATGGGGCCCGACGGACCGGAAGGCCCGCGGCCGTCGGACATCGACGAGTACGGCCCCATGAAGTTGCACCCGACGATGGACGAGGACGGCACCATCCACTACGAGTCGGAGGCGACGGGCCAGGAGACGGGCCAGGAGACGGGCTAGGAGCGTTCCATCAGCCGCTTGAGGCCGGTGAGGTCGGCGGACACCGCCTCCGCGTCGCGGCGGAACTCCTCGTCGCTCATCCCGGGCCGCCGGCGCAGTGTGAACACCACCTCGCAGCCGGAGCCGTCGGCGATCACCCGCATCGGATTGTGCACGGTCTGCCCCGAGGGCAGGGTGACGTCGTGGTCGAGCACGCCGAACTCGTTCCTGGGCGTGAACACGACCACGACCCGCCCCATGGGGGACTCCCCCACCCACCGGCCGTCCACCAGCTCGATGGAGCGGGCCAGTCCGGGGGCCCAGCCGGGGACGTTGCGGGGGTCGGAGACGTAGTCGTAGACCTCCTGGGCGGGGCGGTCGATCGGGATGCCGAGGTGCTGGGATCGCTGTGTCGTGGTCGTCATGGCGGCGACGTTACGGGGGTCGGCCGGAGATGGTCTTGAACGGATCGGACACGGACACGGACACGGGTGCGGGTGCCGGATCCGGTGTCCGTTTCCTTCAAGACCGGCCGCCCCCGGCCTGCCTACGGTGGCGCCATGACCGCACGATTCGATGCCATCGGCCTCGTCGTCTCCGACATGGCCGCCTCCGTCACCTTCTACCGCCGGCTCGGGTTCGCCTTCCCGGACGGCGCCCAGGACCTGCCGCACGCCGAGGCCGGACTGCCCGGCGGGCTCCGGCTGATGTTCGACACCGAGGAGACGGTCCGCTCCTTCCTCCCCGAGTGGGAGCCGCCCGCCGGCGGGGGACGGACCTCGCTGGCCCTGCGGTGCGACGGGCCGTCGGAAGTGGACGCCCTCTACGAGGACCTGGTGGGCTCCGGCTACCACGGCGAGCTCAAGCCCTGGGACGCCTTCTGGGGACAGCGGTACGCCGTCGTGCTCGACCCGGACGGCAACGGGGTGGACCTGTTCGCCCCGCTGTCACCGGCCGCCGAGTAGCTCACCCAGCGGCAGGCCCGCCAACTCCCTGACGTCGCGGGCCAGATGGGCCTGGTCGGCGTACCCGGCCCGGGCGGCCGTGTCCGCGAAGGGCACCCCGCCCCGGGCCAGTGCGAGGGCGCGGCGCAGCCGCAGGATACGGGCCAGGGTCTTGGGGCCGTAGCCGAACGCGGCCAGGGAGCGGCGGTGCAGCTGTCGGGCACCCAGGCCGAGTTCGTCTGCGGTCACGGCGACCGGACGGCCCGTGTCGAGGGCTGTGACGACCTGCCGCAGCACCGGGTCCGGGGGTTCGGCACGGGCCGCCTGCCGCAGCGCCACCTCCTCCAGGCCGCTCGCCGGGTCGGGGGCCGCGTTCACGCGGTCGGCCAGGCGGCGTACCTCCGAGGCCGGCCACAGGTCCGCCAGCTCGACCCGGCGGTCACGCAGCTCGTGCGCCGGTACGCCGAGGAGCGCGGGAGCCGTGCCCGGGTAGAAGCGGACCCCGGCCCAGGCACCGGCCGCGCCGCCCGTGAGGTAGGCGTGGGTGTCGGGCCCGGCGACCAGCAGCCGCCCCTCGTGCCACAGCAGGTCCATGCACCCGTCGGGCAGCACCCGGCCCACCCCGTCCCGGTCCGGGGTGTTGGTCCACACGACCGCTCCCGCCAGCCGCGACGCCCACTCCACGTACACAGGTGCCAGGCTACGCCGCCCGCCTCCGGTCACGCCGCCCGCGCCCGGTACGCCACCGGGCTCACCCCGTACACCCGCTTGAACGCCGTCGACAGTGCGAACGCGCTGCCGTAGCCGACCCGGCGGGCCACCGCGTCGAGCGTGTCGTCGGAGTCGCGCAGCCGGTCGGCGGCGAGGGCGAGACGCCAGCCGGTGAGGTAGGTCATCGGGGGTTCGCCGACCAGGCCGGTGAAGCGGCGGGCGAGCGCGGCGCGGGACACCCCCGCCTTGGCGGCGAGGGAGGCGACGGTCCACGGGTGGGCCGGGTCGTCCTGGAGCAGGCGCAGGACGCCGCCGACGACGGGGTCGGCGAGGGCCCGGTACCAGGCGGGGGCCTCCGCCTCCGGGCGGGCGAACCAGGCCCGCAGCGCGGCGATGACCAGCAGGTCGAGCAGCCGGTCCAGGACGACCTCCTGGCCCGGCTCGTCCCGGACGATCTCCTCGGCGACGTACGGCGTGAGCGGGCAGGCCCACACGTCGGACGGAAGGGTGAGCAGCGGCGGCAGGGCGTCCAGCAGCCGTCCGCTGACCTCGCCCTTCACCGGGTACGTGCCGATCAGCAGCACGGTGGCCCCGTCCAGCCGGTCGCCCCAGGTGCGGACGCCCAGGTCCATGGAGCCGTTGAGGGGCCGTCCGTCGGGGTAGCGGCACTCCTGGTCCGGCAGGATCAGCGCCTGCGGGGCCGTACCGGGGTCGTCGGCGCAGGTGTACGGGTCCGGGCCGCGGGCGATGGCGAGGTCCCCGGCCCGCAGCAGGGCCGGCTCGCCCCGGTCGGGCACGACCCAGGCCTCGCCGCGCACCGCGAGCATCACGGTGAGCGGGGCCCGGTCCTCCACACGGACCGCCCACGGCGGGTCGAAACACGCCCTGATCATGAACGCGCCCCGGGCGCGGGGGCCGTCCAGTAGCCCTGCGACTGCGTCCATGGGGCCAGCGTAGACGCGGGCGTATGGGAATGAGCCGTTCAGCGATGGTTCCGTGCCGCGCACGGCAGTTGACTCGACGGCATGACGAACACGACACGCACACGGAGCATGACAGTGGTGGTGACGGGCGCCTCGGGCCGTACGGGGAGCAGGGTGGCGCGGGCCGCGGAGGCGGCGGGGCTCACGGTGCGGGCCGCGTCCCGGGCGACCGGCTTCGACTGGTGGGACCGCTCGACCTGGGCGGCGGCCCTGCGCGGCGTCGACGCGGCCTATCTCGCCCACCCCACGGACGTCGGCGCGCCGGGCGCCGCCGAGGCGGTCGGGGCGCTGGCCCGCGAGGCCGTCGGGCTCGGGGTGCGGCGGCTGGTGCTGCTGTCCGCGCGCGGCGAGGACCAGGCCCTGCCGACCGAGCAGGCGCTGCACGCCTCGGGCGCCGACTGGACGGTCGTACGGGCCGCGTGGTTCGCGCAGAACTTCAGCGAGGGCCCGCTGGTGGCGGAGCTGCGGGAGCGCGGTGAGCTGGTGTTCCCGGCCGACGAGGTACGGGAGCCGTTCCTCGACGTGCGGGACATCGCGGACGTGGTGGTGACCGCGCTGACGGACGGCGAGCGGTACGTGGGCCGGACGCTCACGCTGTCCGGGGCGCGGCTGCTGACGTTCGGGGAGGCGGTCGCGGAGATCGCCGGGGCGACGGGGCGGCCGCTGACGTACCGGGCCGTCTCCACCCGGGACTACGGCGAGGCCATGGTCGGCTTCGGTCTGCCACCGGAGGAGGTCGCGGCGATGACCGCCATCTTCGACACCCTCCTCGACGGCCGCAACGCACACCTCGAGGACGGTGTACGGGAGGTCCTGGGCCGCGCGCCCAGGGATTTCGCCGACTTCGTGCGGGAGGAGGCGGCGGCCGGGACCTGGAAGGCCTGAGACCGCCGTCCGTCACTTCTCCTCGGGGGGCTTCCTCTCCCCGTTGGCCTGCGTGGTCTTCGCATGGGTGCTCTTCACATGCGTGCTCTTCACATGCGTGCGCAGGCGGGCCGAGACGTCCTCCGGGGGGAGGAAGCGGGACCAGCGTTCCGGGAACTCGGAGGGCATGTCGGGGTCGGCCTCCCCGGCGGCGGCGGCGCGGGCCACGTACTCGGCGACCTGCGCCTGCCGCAGCCGCTCGTTGGCCTCGCGGGCCGCGGCGGTGGCGGCGGCCGGCCAGACCCGGTCGATGGCGGCGTTGACCGCGGCCCCGACCAGCACGGCGAACGCGGACACACCGATCCACAGCAGCACGGCGACGGGCGCGGCCAGGGAGCCGTAGATCGTGGGGCCCTCGACCGTGCTCGTCAGGTAGATCCGCAGCAGGAAGCTGCCGAGCACCCACATGCCGAGGGCGACGAGCGCGCCGGGCACGTCCTCGATCCACGGGGAGCGGACGGGCACGGACACGTGGTACAGCGTCGTGAGGAAGGCGATCGACAGCAGGATCACCACGGGCCAGTACAGGACCTGCACGACCGTCGTCGACCACGGCACGATCCGCACCACCGCGTCCGGCCCGGCCACCATCAGCGGCAGCGCGATCGAGCCGATCAGCAGGGCCACGATGAACAGCGCGAAGGCGAGCAGACGGGTCTTGACGATGCCCCGGACGCCGTCGAGGCCGTACATGACGGTGATGGTGTCGATGAAGACGTTCACCGCGCGGGAGCCGGACCACAGGGCGAACAGGAAACCGATGGAGATGACGTCGGGCCGGCCACCCTTCATCACGTCGTGCAGGATCGGCTCGGCGATCTCTCGGACGCCCTGGTCGGAGAGCACCGTGCGAGCGGCCTCCAGGATGTTGGCCTGGAGGCTCTCGATGGTGTCGGCGCCGGTCCAGGCGTCGACGTAGCCGAGCAGTCCGATCATGCTGAGCAGCAACGGCGGCACCGACAGCAGCGTGAAGAACGCGGCCTCGGCGGCCAGGCCCAGGATGCGGTACTCGATGCAGGAGTTGACGGTGTCCTTGAGCAGCAGCCAGGCGGTCCTGCGCTTGGATACGTTCCGGTAGAGGGCCCGCGCCCGGTGGAGGCGTCCGGAGGGTGTGTCGGGGGTTTCACTTCCTGGCTGCACCCCCTAACGGTATCCGTCGCGCCCGAGCGCACTCACCCGGTAGGTTCGCAGCATGGCTGGCAGCACCCACACCGTGAGCAACCAGGTCCCGCCGCTGGTCGGGTACGACGTCTTCACGGCCGACCGGGCCCTCACGGCCGCGGTCGATCGGCATCTGGATCCGGATCTGCTCGACGAGGTGCTCGGCGAGCTGTCGGCGCTCGGACGGGCCTCCGGCTCGGCTCAGGTGCAGGAGTGGGGGACGCACGCCAACGAGAATCCGCCGCGGCTGCGCACCCACGACCGGTACGGCGAGCGCGTCGACGAGGTCGAGTTCCATCCGTCCTGGCACCGGCTGCTCGGCAAGGGCGTCTCGGCCGGTCTGACGGCGGCCTGGGGCCGGCCGGCCGGGCATGTCCGGCGGGCCGCCGCGTTCCTCGTGTGGACGCAGGTCGAGGCCGGCAACGGCTGCCCCCTGTCGATGACGCACGCGGCGGTGCCCGCCCTGCGCACGGACCCGGAGCTGGCCGCCGAGTGGGAGCCGCGGCTGACGTCCATGGTCTACGACCGTGAACTGCGGCCCGCGCACCTGAAGGCCGGCGCGCTGTTCGGGATGGGCATGACGGAGAAGCAGGGCGGCAGCGACGTCCGGGCGAACACGACCTCCGCGCGGCCCCTCGCCGAGGACGGGACGTACGAGCTGACCGGGCACAAGTGGTTCTGCTCGGCGCCGATGTCCGACGGCTTCCTGGTGCTGGCGCAGGCTCCGGGCGGGCTGACCTGCTTCCTGGTGCCGCGCGTGCTGGCGGACGGGACGCGCAACGTGTTCCTGATCCAGCGGCTCAAGGACAAGCTCGGCAACCGGTCGAACGCCTCGGCGGAGGTCGAGTTCGACGGGACCTGGGCGCGCCGGGTCGGCGAGGAGGGGCGCGGGGTGCGCACCATCATCGAGATGGTCGCCGCGACCCGGCTCGACTGTGTCCTGGGCTCGGCGGGGCTGATGCGGCAGGCCGTGGCGCAGGCGGTGCACCACTGCACCCACCGCGAGGCGTTCGGCGGGAAGCTCGTCGACAAGCCGCTGATGCGCAACGTCCTCGCCGATCTCGCCCTGGAGTCGGAGGCGGCGACGACCCTGGCGCTGCGGCTCGCCGCCGCCTACGACGACGGCGGCGAGCAGGAGCGGGCGCTGCTGCGGATCGCGGTGCCGGCCGCCAAGTACTGGGTGACCAAGCGCTGCCCTCCGGTGGCGGTGGAGGCGGCGGAGTGCCTGGGCGGCAACGGCTACGTCGAGGAGTCCGGAATGCCCCGGCTGGTGCGGGAGTCGCCGCTCAACTCGGTCTGGGAGGGCGCGGGCAATGTCCAGGCCCTCGATGTGCTGCGCGCGTTGCAGCAGCCGGGCGCGCTGGACGCGTATCTGCGGGAGGTCGGGCAGGCGCGGGGCGCCGATCACCGTCTCGACGGGGCCATCAAGAACCTGCTGACCGAACTGGCCGATCTGGAGGGCGTGGAGGGGCGGGCACGACGGCTGGCGGAGCGGCTCGCGCTGGTGCTCCAGGGGTCGCTGCTCGTCCGGTTCGCGCCGCCGCAGGTGGCCGACGCGTTCTGCGCCGCTCGGCTGGGCGGCGACGGAGGCGCGGCCTTCGGGACGCTGCCGCACACGCTGGACCTGGCAGCGGTCGTGGAGCGGGCGCGTCCGGTCTCCTGACCTGGTGTTCTGATCTGCTTGCTCGGGGAGCGGGGGTGGTGCTGCGCCGACACGGCACCACCCCCGCCGCACTGGCCCGTTCGAGCCATCGAACGCCGCTCGGGACGGCGCTGCTCAATTTTCAGCCACGGCCGGGCCGTCCACCAGGGTTGCGAGGGGTTGCAACTTGATGCCGACTGCGTGCGGACTGCGCGCGTCCGTCAGGAGGAGACGGCACTATGAGACGGACAGTCAAAAACGGCTCCGGGGGGACACGCCGATGGACGTCACGCAGCTCGCCGCCGTGAACGCCACGCGGGCGGCCCGGGTACTCGACGAGGTCCGCTCCGCCCGGCTCTCCGGACAGCCCGCCCCCGTGGCGCCGCGGCCGGTCATCGAACAGTCCTGGGAGCGGATGCTGCGCGGCGGCGTCGACCCGGACCACGACTTCCGGGCGGGGCTGCTGCCCCCCGAGGAGGTGCGGCGGCGGCGCGAGACCTCGGCGCTGCGCCATGTGCTGCCGGTGCTGCGGGAGGGGTTGCTCGCGGTCGCCGACATCGCCCACCACATCATGGTGGTAGCCGACGAGGACGGCCGGGTGCTGTGGCGCGAGGGCAGCGCGCCGGTACTGCGCAAGGCCGACGGGCTCGGGTTCGAACTCGGCGCGGACTGGCGCGAGGACGTCGTCGGCACGAACGGCCTGGGAACTCCGGCTGTGGTGCGCCGGCCCGTCCAGGTGTTCGCCGCGGAGCACTTCGTGCGTTCCCAGGCCGGCTGGACCTGTGCCGGCGCTCCCCTGACGGATCCGCGCGACGGCCGGCTGCTGGGCGTGGTGGACGTGAGCGGGCCGCTGGAGACGATGCATCCGGCCACGCTCGCCTGGGTCGACTCGGTGGCCAAGCTCGCCGAGGCCCGGCTGCGGGAAATGCACGTGGAGTCGCTGGAACGGCTGCGCGCGGTGGCGGCGCCGGTGCTGGCCCGGCTCGGCGGACGCGCCCTGGTGGTCGACGCGGACGGCTGGACCGCCGCGGTGAGCGGGATGCCTTACACGCGGCGCCTCGCCCTGCCGAAGTCGCTGTCGGCGGGCCTGCGGTGGCTTCCGGCGCTCGGGCTGTGCTCGGTGGAGCCGCTGGCCGGGGGCTGGCTGGTGCGGGCGGCCGCCGACGAGCCGGGGCCGCGCGGGGCGACCAGGATCGTGCTGGACCTCAGACAGGCGCGCAGATGGTCGGTGGAGGTCTCCGGGGGCGCCGGGTCCTGGGTTCACGAACTGAGCCCCCGCCATGCCGAGTTGCTGTACCTCCTCGCCGTCCACCGCACCGGCCGCAGCGCCTCGGGCCTGGCCGGGGACGTGTTCGGCGACCCGGCCCGCACGGTGACGGTGCGCGCCGAGATGTCGCGGGTACGGCGGTATCTGGGGGCGTTACTGGAGCACCGGCCGTACCGGTTCGCCGAGGACGCGGAGGTGGAGATGCTGCTCCCGGACGACCCGCGCGATCTGCTGCCGTACTCGACGGCCCCGGCGGTGTGCGGGCTCCGTACGTCCGCACCGGCCCCCTGAGGTTCACCGGACGTGCCGACCGGGGCATATCCCCTCCCTCGGAGGTACATCTTTCGCATATTTGCGGGGTCTTCGTCCGCCACCCCGCTCACCTGCCGTAGCATCCCTCTACGGGCCACCCCACCTGCTCCTCCGTCAACGTATGGATCATCAGGCGCAGTTGACCCGCCTCGGGAGGACGTTATGAAGCATCGCGGCAGGCACCGGCGGCGCAGACGGGGCAGGGCGGTACGGGCGACGCTGGCCGGGACGGCCCTCGCGCTCACCGCCGCCGCCACCCTGATCAGCGCTTCGCAGGCCGAGGTCACCGACGCCCCGGGGACGCTGAAGCCGCTCAGCGCGTCGGCCGAGGGCGGGCGGCTGCCGCTGGCCGAGCGCCGGGTGCCGGAGCAGTGGCTCGACCGGCTCTCCTCGGAGATGGGCCGCCCCGTCGGTGTCGGCACGGTGCTGGAGAGCGCCGACCGCCCGCTGCGGGACGCGGCCGGCTGTTCGACCACCGAGAAGCACACCCTGCCGGTCGAGCCGGCGGCCACCCGCGCGTACTGCTTCGGCGCCGCCGACACCCGGGGCTGGCGGCCGGGCGCGGTCACCACCTCCGGGGACGCGGACGACGACGGCCGCTGGGGCGAGAACCGCGTGATCCTCTCCGGCTGGACCAACGGCGCCGAGGGCGGCTCCATGGACGGCCCGGCGCCCGGGCAGGGCCTGGCCAAGGTCGCCTTCGTCGACGCTAACGACCCGGACCGGCTCCGCTACACGTGGGCCCTGCTGGCCGTCCCGGTGGACGGCGGGCACGACTACCGGGGGCTGGTCTCGCCGCTGTCCGGCATGGTCTGGTACCAGGACAAGCTGCTGGTGACGACCCGCGAGGGCGACCGGGACGCGCTGTACGTGTACGACATGGACCGCATCCAGCGCGCCACCGTCGAGTCCGACGCGGTCGGCCGGGTGCGCGGCGGCTGGGCGGCGCACGGCTACCGGTACGTGCTGCCCGCCGTCGGCTCGTACACCCTGCCGGGCGGCGACGAGCCGCGCCCCGCCACCGTCTCCCTGGACCGCAGCACCTCCCCCGACAGTCTGGTCGCGAGCGAGTGGGTGCCCGCGGACGGCGACCGGCGCACCCGGCTGTGGCGCTACCCGCTGAGCCGGGACCCGGCCCGGCCCGGTCTGCTCACCACCGACTCCTCCGGGCACGCGGACCCGGTCGAGGCGTACGAGACGAAGACGACCGATGTGCGGGGCGTGCTGGCGTACCGGTCGGGCTGGTACCTCGACCGCGCGGCGGGCTCACCGGGTGGGCACGGGACGCTGTGGCGCCAGGACTCGGACAGCGCCCGGGCCACGGAGTGCGGGACGGACGAGACCCGACACTGCTGGAGCGGCCGGTCGGGCTCCCTGTCCTACTGGGAGGAGACCGGCGAGGTCTGGTCCCAGTCCGGCCGGATGCTGTTCGCACTGCCCCTGTCCTCGGTCGACCGGGCCCTCGACTAGGGCCGGTGCGGCACTAGGGGGTGTCCGACGGGGCGCCGCAGGTGGCGGCGGGCACCTCGGTGAGCGTCGGGGACGGCCGGCTCGGGGTCAGGGTGGCCCGGTAGCAGGCGGTGGTCCCGGTGCGGACGGTGGGGCTGCCGTAGGACGCGTGGGTGGAGAAGGTCACGACCGTGGAGGCGCCGCGCGTGGTGACGGTCGCGGTTCCGATCGCGAGGCCTGCCGGGGTGGGCAGGGCGCGCAGTCTCTCCTGGGTGAGGGGCCCGTCACGGCCGGCGGCGGCGAGGGCGCCCGCGTAGCGCACGGCGTCCTGCCTCATGTGTGCGCGCGCCTGGGCCTGGGAGGTGGTGCCCGCGGGCGGTGGGTGCGGCCAGGTCGCCATGGCCCAGAGGAAGGCCGCGACCGCGACGGCGACGGCGAGCGTGCCGCCGATGGCCACGACCCTGTACACGGTCCGCCGGGGCGGGGGGACGGCACCGGGGTTCATGGGCGTTTCTCCCTGCCGGAAGGTTCGGTGTCGGGCACTCCCTGACCGCGCTCGTCCACCTCGATGCCCAGGAACCGGACAACGACGCGCAGAGGCTC
>NZ_JBSHKH010000076.1:37173-39648 GCF_053643595.1 Streptomyces sp. NPDC055506
TGTCCCGGGGCCGGGGGGGGGGGGGGGCGGCCGGGGGGTGGGTGGGGGGTGCCCCCCGGCGGTGGGGGGGGGGGGGGGGGGGGGGGGGGGGGGGGCCGCCGCCCCGGGCCCCCCCCCACCCCCGGGGGGTCAGTACTTCGCTTCCGTCATGGCGTTCTGGAAGGCCAGGGCGTAGCGGGTGGTGCCGGTGGAGGTGGGATGGTAGCTCTCCATCCCGGGGCAGATGGGGTTGCCGGGGCAGGAGAAGTCGGCGGGGTTGTCGGCGGCGGGGCCGGCCACCAGGTCGTTGATGCCGGACGGGGAGTCACACATGCGGTAACCGGAGAACTCGCTGTCGGGCGAGTGGAACGTCACCGGAACGCCGGCGGCCTTCGCCTGGTCCGCCGCCGCCTGCTCCTTGTCCCTCATGTCGTCCGCCCACGCGTTCAGCTGCGCCTGCGCGCCCGCCGTCATGACGCTGACACAGGTGAGGCTGCCGGTGTCGAACAGCTCCGGATACCCGAGCAGGATGATCTTGGCGTTGGGGGCCTTGGCGTGGATGTCCTGCAGCAGCGGGGGGATCTTCCCGGTGGCGTAGGTGAGGTTCTGCTGCACCGTCGCGTCGGAGGGACATCCCTGGGTGAGGTCTCCGCAGGCGCCCACGGTGCCGCCGAAGTTGGCGTCGTTGCCGCCGATGGTGAGCGCGACGAGCGTGGTGTCGGCGTTGAGGAAGCCCGAGTCCAGCTGGGACACCTCGCCGTACTGGCCGAGCGTTCCCGGGCCGCCGTTGCCGTTCGTGTCGAGTGCGGTGTCGACGTCGTAGGAGAAGGCACCGCTGCAGGCCACGGAGTGGTAGTCGAGCGTCTTGTCGAGGGCGTCGGCACGCGACCCGATGGATGTGCTCGTGCCGGGCAGATCGGCCTTGCGTGCCCAGGAGCCGGCGCTGCGCAGACAGGCGTTCCAGTTGTGGCCGGGAGAGGACTGGGTGGCGATGGAGGCGTAGGGGCCGGTGGCCGTGCCGTAGTCGTACGAGCCCGCGCCGGTGCCCGAGGAGTAGGAGTCGCCCATCTGGACCACGATGTCCTTGGGCTTGGACGGGAGGGGCTGGAAGGCGACGCTGTCAAAGGCGACGTCCTCGTCGGCCGTGCCGTCGGGGGCGAAGTTGCTGAGGGAGACCCCCTGGTAGGCGCTGGACGACGGGGAGAAGTCGAACACGCCCAGGCTGACCCAGGAGTTGGTCTGGGTGTGCACGTTCAGGATGCGGTTCTGGGCCGCCCCGGCGCCCGGGTGCACGGTGTAGACGGCGTCCTGTGTCTGGGATCCGGTGTCGGGCAGATGGACCAGGACGCGGGTCCAGCCGGTCAGTTGCGAGCTCGGCTTCCAGGTGCCCGTGATCGCCATGGGCCCGTTGACGTCGGGGGTCCGCGAGAGGTCGTAGCCGTACTGGTTGTCCGCACCGGTGTCCAGGTTACGGGTGTGGGCGTACCAGAAGTGGTCGCCGAACCCGCCCCCGATCTGGTGCAGATCGCCCTTGGCCTCGTAGTGGTTCTGCGCGTCGGCCTGGAAGGGGCTGAAGGTGAACGTGCCCCCGTTGCTCCAGCCGGATTTGGCGCATCCGTCGGTCATGGCGGGCACGGAGGCCGGTACGTCGTCGACGACGACGGCACCGGACGGCACCGCGTTGTCGCACATGTGGCCCGAGCCGTTGTTGCCGTTGCCCAGTTCGGTCTTGAGGGTCTGATAGGTCAGGTACTCATGGCCGCAGCTGCTGCCGCAGGCGACCTTCCAGGTGGTCTGGGGGGCGTGGTACCAGTGCGGCGGGTCGCAGCTCGCGCCGAGGTGGTCGACCTCGCAGCGCGGCGGGGCGGCCGGGTCGCAGTCGTTGTCCGTGGTGCAGAAGGTGTCGAGCCCCGGCTTGACGGAGGAGCGGTCGTTGTCGTTGTCCCACCAGGCCGGTGAGTAACCGGCGGTGTTGCTGTTGTTCGCGATGCCGCTGTCGGCGTAGGCGCGTCCGGTGTCGATGGGCCAGGCACCCCAGCCGAGCACCTTCTCCTCGTAGGGCCAGTCCTGCGGGTGTCCGGCGTCGGCGTAGGTGTTCTGGTCCAGGAAGGCGTGCCGGTCGGGCGGGTAGAGCGGGTTGGACGGGTTGTTCAGCCAGCCGAGGCCCCAGGGCGCGGACGGGTTCGCCGGGACGTAGTAGTTGAGACCGGAGTTGTAGTCCCACAGGGCGGCGAACCAGTTCTCCAGGCCCGCGGGGTCATCGGTGTTGAGCTTGATGCCACCGGGCGAGACGGCGGTGTCGTGGAGCTCGTTCCACTTCTTCTCGAGCGTCTGCGCGGCGACCGCGATGTTGGAGGTGTAGTCGAGCGCGATGGCCTTCTGCTGGGCGGCCGGGAGCTCGTCGACGTCGCCCGTCTTCATGCCGTCGGTCTGCTGGCCGATGCCGTAGCCGCAGTCGGCCTTGGTCCAGTCGATCAGCCAGTGGTCCTCGGGGGT
>NZ_JBSHKH010000077.1:0-38322 GCF_053643595.1 Streptomyces sp. NPDC055506
TCCACGACCCCAGCCTTCTCCGCGACCGTCGGCTCCTCGGCAACCGCCGTCGGCTCCCCGACAGTCGCCGACGAATCCTCGGCAACCGCCGACGACTCCTCGACAACCCCAGCCGCCTCCGCCCCGTCCTCCGTCTCCGAAGACCGCGTCGGACGAGGCACCGACGCCACATTGTCGAAGGCCGCCGAGACGAGGTCGTGCTCGTTGGGAGACGACGTGCGGGGCTCGGGGACGCTCGCCGTGGGGGAGGGGGTCTGGCGTTCGCCGGAGGCCGCCGGGGGCTCCTGGGCGGGGACCTGGACCTGGGAGGTGTCGTCCGACGGTGTTGCCGTCGGTTCCTCCGTGGTCGTGGTCGGCCGCGCCGCACCCTCCGCCTCGGCGGTCCGTGACTTGCGTGACCGTCCGAACGCGTTCCGCAAGAGAGTGAGAATGCCCATGTGCGCGCAACCCTTCGCGTGAGTTGAAGCCCGTCAATCCCTGGCCAGGACGGACACGTAAGGTTAGCGGCCCTCCTGTGTGATCTTGGGCAGGGTCGGGTGTGCGGGGCCCCCGCTGTCAAGGGGGACATCCGGCCTGCCGACATGACGCCCAGCTGAATCGCCGCAACTGCCGTACAGCTGCCGCAGGTTCACCCCCTGTTCATCCAGGCGCCCGGCTCCCGCACATATGTGCTCCTACGGTCACGCTGACACCAAGGGCATCCAAGGAGAGAGCAAAGTGCGAAAGCTGCTGCCGTTGATCGGAACGCCGTCCGATTCGCACCCTGGCGGCCGGTCCGCCATGACCTGTCGTTTCCGGTGTGGTGACGCCTGCTTCCACGAGGTGCCCAACACCAGCTCCAACGAGTACGTCGGTGATGTGATCGCCGGTGCGATCGGCCGCCGGTCGATGATGCGGGCCGCGGCCGTGGTGACCGTGGCCGCCGCGGGTGCGGGGGCCGTGGGCGTCGGGCAGGCGCAGCCTGCCGGTGCCGCACCGGCCCAGGCGCCCGCAGTGGACGCCGCCGCCGCGGCCGCCCGGCGTAAACACAAGGGCGCGCGCGGGCTGCGCTTCGCGCCCGTCGCGCCCAACACCACCGACGCCGTGACCGTGCCGGAGGGGTACGGGCAGAACGTCGTCATCCGCTGGGGCGAGCCCATCCTGCGCGGGGCGCCCGCCTTCGACCCGGAGAAGCAGACCGCCAAGGCCCAGGCCGGGCAGTTCGGGTACAACTGCGACTTTCTCGCCCTGCTGCCGCTGCCCGGGGAGCGGAACCGGCAGCTTCTCGTCGCCAACCATGAGTACACGGACGAGGTGCTCATGTTCCGCGGGTACGACGCCGCCAACCCCACCCGTGAGCAGGCCGAGATCGCCTGGGCCGCGCACGGGCTGTCCGCCGTTGTCGTGGAGGGGGACCGGAAGACGGGCAAGCTGACCGCCGTCTCGCGGCACCAGCTCAACCGGCGCGTCACCGTCACCACCGAGTTCCGGCTGACCGGGCCCGTCGCCGGTTCGAAGCTCGTGCGGACCTCCGCGGACCCGGCTGGCACCAAGGTGTTCGGCACCCTCAACAACTGCTCGGGCGGTGTCACCCCGTGGGGCACGACCCTGCACGGCGAGGAGAACTTCAACCAGTATTTCGCCAACGCGAGCCGGGACACCGACAAGCGGTACGGGATCGGGACCGGGGCCAGCGAGCGCAAGTGGGAGCGGTTCGACAAGCGGTTCGACGTCGCCCAGGAGCCGAACGAGGTGCACCGGTTCGGGTACGTCGTCGAGTTCGATCCGTACGACCCGGAGTCGACGCCCCGCAAGCACACCGCGCTCGGGCGGTTCAAGCACGAGGCCGCGACCGTGCGGCTCACGCAGGACGGCCGGCCCGTCGTCTACACCGGTGACGACGAGCGGTTCGACTACTTCTACAAGTTCGTCGGCAGCAAGCGGATGAAGCACGGGACCTCCCGGGCTGTCCGTGAGCACAACCTCTCGCTGCTCGACGAGGGGACGCTGTACGTCGCCAAGCTCACCGGTGACTCCCCCGCCATCGAGATCGACGGCACGGGCAAGCTGCCCGGCGACGGCGAGTTCGACGGGAGCGGGCAGTGGATTCCGCTGGCCACCGCCACCGCTAAGGGTGCCGTCTCGCACGTGGACGGGATGACCGCGGAGGAGGTGTTCGTCTTCACCCGGATCGCCGGTGACAAGGTGGGCGCCACCAAGATGGACCGGCCCGAGGACATCGAGCCCAACCCGGTGACCGGCAAGGTGTACGTCGCCCTGACGAACAACAGCAACCGCGGTGTCGGCTCCAACGCCAAGGCGGACGAGGCCAACCCGCGCCACGCCAACAAGCACGGGCACGTGCTGGAGCTCACCGAGCGCTGGAACCGGCCGGAGAGCACGAAGTTCGCCTGGTCGCTGTTCCTGGTCGCCGGTGACCCGGACGACCCGGCGACGTACTTCGCCGGGTTCCCGAAGGACGGCGTCAGCCCGATCTCCTGCCCGGACAACGTCGCCTTCGACCCCTACGGCAACCTGTGGCTGTCCACCGACGGCGCCCAGCTCGGCTCGCACGACGGCCTGTTCGGTGTGGCGACCCGGGGCGAGCGGCGCGGTGAGCTGAAGCAGTTCCTGACCGTGCCGAAGGGCGCCGAGACCTGCGGGCCGATCATCCAGGACCGGCGCGTCCTCGTCGCCGTGCAGCACCCGGGCGAGATCGACGGCGCGACCGTGGAGAAGCCGGCCAGCACCTGGCCCGACGGGCCCGGGAAGTACGTCCGGCCCGCGGTCGTGGCCGTGTGGCGCGCGGACGGCCGCGACATCGGCGTCTGAGCCTCGCACGTTCAAGAGGATCAGTCGCACGTTCAAGAGGATCAGTCGCACGTTCAAGAGGATCAGTCGCACGTTCGAGAGGATCAGGGGAGGGCCGGGCTCGGCGGTCTGTGCGGTCCGTCGGGTGCCGGCCGTTCCCGGGCCGGCCATTCCCGGTACGCCGGGCCGTCCACGACCATGCGGAGCAGGGCGTTCGCGGAGACATTCCGGACGCCAATGAGCGGGCCCGGGTGAACCAGCTATGGGCCGACGGACTCGCGGCGGCGAGGACAAGGCCCTGGAGAAGTCCGGAAGCTAAGACCCGCTTCCAGGGCGCTGATGAAGTGTCAGTTCAGTGATCACCGACCGGTGATCCGTGTCGGCCAGCTTCAGCACTCGGGTGTCGCGGGCCGCGAAGTCCCGCGACACCAGCACATGGTCGATCTGGGCGCCGAGCGTCGGCGCGGTCAGGGCCGGCCAGGTGGCCGTGCGGTCGGCGCCGTCCAGGCGGGAGGCGTCGCGCAGGCCGGTGTCGAGGATGCGGCGGAAGGCGGCGTGGTCCTGGGAGGCGTTGAAGTCGCCGGCCAGGACGAGCGGGACGTCGCGGTCGCCGGCGGCCGCGGCGCGCAGGGCGCCGAGCTCCCGTTTCCAGAGGTCCACCTGTCCGGGCAGCGGGGGCATGGGGTGGGCGAGCTGAAGCCGTACGGCGTGCCCGTCCACGTCGGCGACCGCCCCGGGCATGCCCATGGTGCCGGGGACGCCGTCGGTGGGCCGGAGCGGGAAGCGGCTGAGGATGACGGAGCCCTCGGAGCCGCCGCCCTCGACGGCGCTGCGGTGCGGGAAGTCCTGGGAGAGGTCCTTCTTCAGCCGGGCGTCACAGTCGTAGTCGCACTCCTGCACGAAGACGATGTCCGGTTTCTCGCGGCGGACGGCGGCGATCAGGGAGCCGGTGCCCTGCCCGAACTCGACGTTCGAGGTCAGCACGCGCAGCTCGGCGACCGGGCGGCCGGCGGGGTCGTCGACCTTGCCGTACGGCTCGATGAACCAGGCCAGCAGGCCGAGCACGGCCACTCCCCAGACCGTTCCCAGCCACCAGCGGGAGCGCAGGCTGAGCAGCAGCGCCAGGCCGGTGGGCGCGAGCAGCCAGGGGAGGAAGGCGAGGAGCTGCGGGACGGGTGTGCCGCCGTCGCTGTCGGCGGTGCGGAAGCCGACGACCACGCTCACTCCCGCGAGCAGCAGGAAGGCGAACCCCGCGCCGAGTCTCCGTCCGGGCGGGCGGTGCTCCGGCCCGTCGTCCGTGGCGGTCCACTCGGCAGCGGCGGTGTTCACAGGCCGGCCTTCCGTTCGCGGGGTGGTTCGCCCGCATCCTCCCTCAAAGACGGGGTGGGGCGGAGGAAGGTTGCCGGGAGTCGACCCGGGCCAGGAATTCCCCCAGCGCCCGGTCGAACACGTCCGGGCGTTCCAGGTTCGGCATGTGGGCCGCGCCGTCGATGATGTGCAGCGCCGAGTCCGGGAGGGCCGTGTGCATGGCCAGGGCGTCGGAGACCGGTGTGAATGAGTCGTCCGCTCCCACGACGACCAGGGCCGGGACGGAGACACGGGGCAGCAGGTCGTCGTAGCCGGGGCGCCGGGCACGGGCGCGCAGGGCGGCCGCGGCGCCCTCGGGGGCGGTGGCGGTCATCATGCGGTGGACGTGGGCCTTGACCCCGTCGGGGGCGTACGGGGCGACCATCCGCTCCAGGACCTCGTCGGCGTAGCCGCGCATGCCCTCCGCCAGGAGACGGTCCGCCATGGTGTCGCGGGTGCGGACGCCCTCCGGGGTCTCCGCCGAGGGGAAGGTGTCCGCGAGGACCAGTCCGCTGACACGCTCGGGGAACAGGCGGTAGCAGTCCATCGCGATCTGGCCGCCCATCGACAGGCCCGCCAGGACGAACGACTCCACCTTCAGCTCGTCCAGCAGGGCCTCGATGTCCCGGGCGAATCCGGAGAAGTCCGTGAGGGCGGGGGTGACCGGAGAGGCGCCGTAGCCGCGCAGGTCGGGGGCGATGACCCGGCGGTCCGCCGAGAACGTCTCGAGCTGCGGGGCCCACATCGTGCGGTCGAAGGGGTGGCCGTGGACGAGAACCAGGGGAACCTTGGGGACAAGCGGCTGCCGGGCGGTCACGGGGCCTTTGTCCTCATATGCGAGGAAGGGTGCCATGAGGACGACCCTAGGCCGCCCAACTACTCGGTGCAATAAGATCTTTGCTCTCGGTGCAATCCAAGGGGGAGACCGACCGATGGGTGACTACCGGCGCATCGCCGACAGGATCGCCGACGACATCGCCACCGGACGGCTCCGGCCCGGCCAACGGCTGCCGCCACAGCGGGCGTTCGCGCGGCGCCGCGGAATCGCCCCGTCGACGGCCGGCCGGGTGTACAGCGAACTCGTCCGGCGCGGACTGGTCGTCGGCGAGGTGGGGCGCGGCACCTTCGTACGGGCCGGACCGACAGCCCCGGCGGGGCGGGCGCTCGCCGAGGCAGGCCCGGCCGACGCCCCCGTCAACCTGGAGCTGAACTACCCCAGCGCCCCCGGCCAGCCGGAGCTGCTCGCCCCCGTCCTCGCGCCCCTGCTGCGCCCCGACGTGCTGGCCGAGGCCCTGCTGCCGGCCGCCGCCACCGGCACCCCGCAGGCGCGGGAGGCCGCGGCCGCCCTCCTCGCCACACCCGGCTGGCGCCCCGCCCCGGACCGGCTGCTGTTCACGGGCAACGCCCGCCAGGCCATCGCCGCCGTGCTGGCCTCCCTGGTCCGGCCGGGCGGCCGGGTCGGTGTGGAGCAGCTGACGTATCCGCTGGTCAAGGAGATAGCGGCCCGGCTGGGCATCACGCTGGTGCCGCTGGCCGG
The DNA here is from genome assembly GCF_053643595.1 of Streptomyces sp. NPDC055506. NCBI lineage: Bacteria > Bacillati > Actinomycetota > Actinomycetes > Kitasatosporales > Streptomycetaceae > Streptomyces > Streptomyces sp. NPDC055506. The sequence goes on from NZ_JBSHKH010000077.1 coordinate 5,675, forward strand.
TGACCCCGACGGGCTGCTCCCGGAGGCCGTCGCGGCCGCGCACCGCACGGCACCGCTGTCCGCCCTCTATGTGCAGCCGACGCTGCACAATCCGACGTCCCAGACGACGAGCCGGACCCGGCGGCTGCAACTCGCCCAGCTGATCCACCACTTGAACCTCCCGATCGTGGAGGACCGCATCTGGTCCTTCCTGCACGGGTCGGGTGAGCGGCACGGGACCGGTGATCCCCTCGCCGCCCATGCCCCGGCCCTGGCCCATGTCGTCGACGGGCTCTCCAAGCGGGTCGCCCCCGGGCTCACCGTCGGGTTCCTCGTCGTGCCGCCGCAGCGGGTCGGTGCCGTGGCCGACGCCGTGCGGTCGGGCGGCTGGAGCGCGGGGCGGTTCGCGCTGGAGGCGGCGGTGCGCTGGGCCGCGGAGGGGACGGTGGCGCGGCTGGTGGAGGCCAAGCGGGCGGACGCGGCGCGGCGGCAGCGGATCCTCGCCGAGGAACTCTCCGGCTTCGCCGTACGGTCCGACCCGCGCGCCTACTTCGCCTGGTGGGAGCTGCCGGCGCCGTGGCGCGCCGACACCTTCACGGCCGCCGCCGCCGCGCACGGCATCGCCGTCACGCCCGGCCCCGCCTTCGCCGTCGCCCCCGGCCACACGCCCGACGCCGTCAGGCTCGGGCTCGCGTCGGCTCCGGAGGCGGATCTGCGGCGGGCGCTGCGGACGCTCGCCCGCGTCGCCGCGCGGCGAGGCACAGGCCCGTGAGCCACGAGCCGAGCGCCACGGTGAGGCCGAGGGCGAGCAGCAGCCAGGACACGGTGCGCAGGGTGGTCGTGAGGGCGTCGTAGACCGCGCCCGCCGCCGGGCGCTGGAGCGCGTCGGGCAGGTCGGCGAGGGTGAGGCGGCGGCCGATCGCCACGGCGAGTACCAGCAGTCCGCCGCCGAGGGCCGTGCCGAGGCCGAGGGCGGTGACCGCACGGCGGCGGCAGGCGGCGACGGCGATCCCGGCGACGGCCAGGACGGCGGTGGTGAGCGGCAGCCAGAAGGCGGCGGTGTCCAGCACGTCGTATCCCCTGCGCAGTCGGTCCACGTCCCCGGCCGGGAGCACCGGGACCCGGGCGTGGGTGACCGGGATGCGGTGGGCGAACGACACATGGTCGTCGGCGAGTTGGCGTTTGACCCGGGCGACCACCGGGGCGAGGTCGACGCTGACCGGTGCCGCCTGCGCCCCGTCGTCGCGCAGGGCGTGCACCACGGCGGCGTGGAGGGCCTCGTTCGCCGCGTCCCAGGCGGCGCGGAACGCCTCGGTACGGGTGAAGGAACGCGCCGCGTCGTGCACGAAGGGCCCGACCGCGCCGCGCAGGGAGCCGGTGTCGAGCTCGTGCCCGGCCTCCCGCATGATGCCGTCCCCGACGGCGTCCGCGACCGCGCGCTGCACGTCCGGGTCGGCGGCGAGCGGCGCCATCGTACGGACGTAGCGGCCGGTGTCGGTCAGCCCGTGCGCCGCCCAGGACGCGAGCGCCCCGAACGGCACGAGCAGGCACGCGAGGGCCAGCAGAACGGCCGACAGGGCGTTCCGCAGTCGTGGGGGCGCCTGCTCGGGTACGGGCGCCCGGTCGCACTCGGGCACCCTCCCAGGCAAGCCGCCACGGGCCCGCTCCGCGCGGGGTGTGACTGCAATCGGCCGCACGAGTCGAACCGAACGAGGGCAGGCCCGTCAGCCGGTCGGTCGATCCCGTCAGCCGGTCAGTCGATACGGTGGCCGGTCGCGTCCTCGCGCGAGTAGTACCGGTAGAACAGCATCACGAGGACGCCCGCCCCCACCGTCAGCCCCAGCCCGATGGACTTCAGCACGGACTCGCCGGTCTGGCTGTACAGGAAGCCCATCGCGCAGCCCGTGAAGACGAACCACATCAGCGCGTGCAGCTCGCGGCGCAGCCGCTGGGCGATCTGCCAGACGGCGGCGAACACCACCGCGAACACGAACGCCGTGAGGAAGCCGAACAGCAGGTTCCAGCCCGTGATGGGTCCGGCGTCGCGCCGGAAGGCCGCGGCCCAGTAGCCGTAGACGAGCCCGAGGACGACGGGCAGGACGATGTTCGCCATCGTGTGGACACGTGGGCTGAAGACATCGGGTGTCCGGCGCCTCAGGGCCACCTCGCGTGAGGCGGGTGCCGCATGAGCCATGAGAGTGCTCCTCTCTCCCTGCCCCTGCCTACCAGGGCACACCTGCGGGGGGCCGCTGGCAAGTCGGGGGGCGAACCACCCGAAGGCGGACGTTTGCGGTCCTGATCGCCCCCTTTGCAGCCGCAGAGGTTACGGTGCTGCCGTACGTGATCGACCGGGGGAGGGGAAGAGATGCCCGGAACCGTGCTGCTGCTCGCGGCCTCGCCGCTGGGCAAGGGGCGCCTGGTGGACGCCGCCTCCGTGCTCCCCGTCCTGGCCGCCGTGCCGCCCGCCGTGCTGTCCGGCACGGACACCGCGAACGTCGTCGAACTCGCCGACCCGCTGGAGCCGCAGGCCGTCCTCACCCGGCTCCGCGCCGCGGCCACGGCCCCCGGCCCGCTCACCGTGTACGTCACCGGACAGCTCCAGCTCGACCGCAAACAGCGCCTGCCGCACCTCGCGCTGGCCCGCACCACCGCCCCGACCGTGCGCTACACGGCCTTCCCCTGGCACTGGTTCCGGGAGGAGCTGCGGCTCAGACCCGCAGGGGCGACCACACTCGTGCTCGACCTGCACGCGGACGCCGAGACCTGGGAGCTGCTGCGGAGCACCCCCCTGGACGCGGGCCGCGGCTCCGCCGTCCACGGGCGCGTCGCACCACCGCCGTCCCGGCGCTCGGTCGCGGCACCGGCGTACATGAAGGCCGTGGCGACGATCCTGCGCAGCGGGTTCCGCCCGCCGCCGGAGCAGCTGCACCAGCAGGCGCTGGCCCGGATCGCACAGGAGAGCGCCGGCCGGGACATCGTGATCAGCGCACAGGGACCGGTGAGCAGCGGCGACCCGCACACCGCCATCACCGCCGCCGTCCAGGCCGGCCGGCACCAGGACGCCGACGCGCTCGCCGCCCGGCACGAGCAGGCCGCCGTGGCCGCGCACGGACCCGCCTCCGAAGAGGCCCTGCACTGGGCGGAGGTCCGGGCCGACCTGGCGATGTTCGCCGGGGACGCGGCCCGCAGCTGCCGCACCTGGCTGGCGGTGGCCACCGCCCGGCTGAACGCCGGGCAGGCGGTGGACGCGCCCGCCGTCGAGTCGGCCGTCGACCGGGCCCACCACCAGTGGGGCCAGATATCCGACTCCGCGCAGGCACGCGACCTGGGGGCCGGACTCGCCGCGTTGCGGGGGCGGGTGCCCGGGCGGCGCGAGGGGGCGCTCGATCACGTCCAGCGGCAGCTGCGCCAGCTCCAGACCCAGGGCTGAGCATGCGTGCGCCGGGTGTGCGTGGCGTGAAAAGGGCGTGCGATCGCGGGCGCGGTTCACGTCAAAGGTCTGCCCCCGGGGCCTGACCCGGTGTCATGATGGCGGGTATGACAGAGGGGGACGAAGTGGCTGTCTTAGGCGTACGCGTCCGGCTGGGAGCCGGCGCGACCGTGGACGATGTCAGAGCCCTGCGGGCATGGCTGGAACGGGACGAGCCGCTGGAGCAGTTGCTCTCCGCCGGGCAGCTGCGGATCGAGGAACGGACCAGCACGGACGTCCCCAAGGGGCGTCTTGGGCCGCCCGACATCGAGCTGGTCCTCCAACTGCTCGGTGACCTCGCGACGGTCGTGGCGCTGACCGAGTACACCAACCGCGCGGTGAAGACCTGGAAGAACAACCGCCGCAGGCTCCAGGGCGGCGAACCCGATTCGGAGATCCGTCCGCTGGGCCCCGACGGGGAGTAGCCCGGTGAGCCGCTTCGACCCGCGCGGCCGAGCCAACCGGGCGCTGCTCGTCGGCGTGTCCGAATACGACCACACAGCCCCGGATCCGCAGGGCGTGACCGGCCAGCTCCCCGCCGTGCGACACAACCGGAAGACACTTCAGCACGCCCTGAACCGCAGCGGGGTGTTCGGCGCGGGCGAGGTCAGAGTGCTGGCCTCCCCGTCCGAGGAGGACTTCAGGGGCGAGCTGCGCGGCGCCGTGCGCGAGGCCCAGGGCCTGCTGCTGCTCTACTTCGCCGGGCATGCCGTCGTGAACACCTCCGGCGGCGAGCTGCACCTCCAGATGCGCACCGCGCAGGTGGTCGCGGGCGAGCTGCCCGGGGCGGTGAGTTTCGCCCAGGTGCTGGGCGAGATCTGCGTCGCGGAGAGCCGCGCCGAGAAGGTGCTGGTGATCCTGGACTGCTGCTACGCGGGCCAAGCCGCGGGGATCTGGCACCGCTTCCCCGATCCGGAGGGGAACAAGGAGAAGGTCCTCCTCCTGATGAGCGTCCAGCCCAACCGCTGCATCCTGGGCGGGGACGCCGACGTCGCGACGCCGTTCACCCGCGAGCTGGCGCAAGTCCTCGACGAGGACGGGGAGGTGTGGCTCTCCGAGCTGTATCCCACGCTGAAGCAGCGGATGGGCGAGGCGGGTTACCGGGCGGAGGAGGAGGACCCGCAGATACCGCAGGCACTGGCTCCGCCGTGGGACCCGGACGCGGACATCCTGCTGGCGGCGCGGCCGGTGCCCTCGCCGGCGCCGGCGCCGGCGCCGGCGCCTGTGCCCCTGCCTGGGCCTGCGCCCTCGCCGGCGCCTGTGCCCGTGCCTGGGTCTGTGCCCGCGCCTGGGCCTGAGCCCGTGCCTGGGTCTGTGCCCGTGCCTGGGTCTGTGCCCGCGCCTGGGTCTGTGCCCGCGCCTGGGTCTGTGCCCGTGCCTGGGCCTGTGCCCGTGCCTGGGCCTGTGCCCGCGCCTGGGCCTGTGCCCGCGCCTGGGCCTGTGCCCGCGCCTGGGCCTGAGCCCGTGCCTGGGTCTGCGCCCGTGCCTGCGCCTGGGCCTGCGCCCTCGCCTGTGCCCACGCCTCCGGCGGGGCCGGCCTCGGCCCCGGCCCCGGGGCCTTCCCCCACGACCCCCCCGCCGTCCCCGACGCCCGACCCCTCGCCCCGCCCCCGCTGGTCACGCCTCCTCAGACGCGCGGCCGACGGCGTCCGGGCTCTCGCCGACCGGCTGGGCCGGACCCTGCTCACCGTCCTGGTGGCCCTGCTCGCCACCGGTGCCGGCGGCTACGGGATCTTCGCCTACATCGGCGATTCCGGGACCTGCGCGCCGTCCCTGGAGCTGCGCGTGCTGACCGACCCCGACCTGGAACCGGCGATGCAGGCCGCCGCGGACGCCTACTTCGCCTCGGACGCGAACACCACGGACGACGGCTGCCGGCGCGGCGGCGTCACCGTCTACAGCGCCGGGGCCGCCACCGTGGTCACCGCGCTGGGCAAGCGGACCGACGCCTGGCAGCAGCCGCGCGAGGACGACAACCCGCAGCGGGACATCGGCCCGCAGCCGGACGTGTGGATCCCCGCGACCGGCGCCGACGTCGGCCGCGTCACCGCCGCACAGGAGGACCGGGTCTTCGCCCGGCTGGAGCCGGACGCCGAGCCGTTCGCCTATTCGCCGGTCGTGCTGGCCCTGCCGCAGGACCTCGCCCGCACCCTCGGGAAGCCCACCGGACGGTCGCTGACGGAACTGGTCGACGCCCTGGAGGGGCTGCCCGGCGCCGCCGAAGTGCACCGCCCCGACCCCGGCTTCACCGGCTCGGCGCTGCTGGCGACCGTGGGCCTGTACGGCGACGGGGACGACGTACGTGGTGCCGAGCGGCGCATCACCCGGCCCGAGCGGCCCGAGCCCTCGGCGGTCGAGCTGCTGTGCACGCTGCCCGACGACGACGCCGTGGACGACCGCGGAGCGGCCCTGGTCCCGGAGTTCCTGCTCAGGAGCGGGGTCGGCTGCCACCCGGCCACACGCGTGCCGCGCACCGCCGCCTACCCCGACGACGTACCCGGACTGGAGCCGACCTTCGTGCGGGTGCGCTGGGATCACGGCGACCTGGACGCGAAATCGCGCGACGAGGAGGCGAACCGCTTTCGCACCTGGCTGACCGGTGCGGAAGGCCGGGCGGCGCTCGGCGAGCAGGGCTTCAGGTCCGCGAGCGGTGACCACGCCCTGCTCGACGCCGGGTCGGCGGATTCCGCCGGTCTGACCGACACCGTCCGCGCGGGGGACTCCGCCGACGCGTCGGATCTGGACGGGGCACTGGAGCGATACGGCAACGCGCACGGAGACGGCCGGGTCCTCTTCCTGCTCGACAGCTCCGGCTCGATGGCCGGTCTGTGGGACGGCCCCAGCGGCGGCCCCGGCATCCTGAAGCAGACCCTGCCCGGGCTCGGCGGGGAGGACGAGTACGGGATCTGGGCCGTGCACGGTCTCGAAGGCCGTACGCACACCGAACTGCTGCCCTTCGGCACGCACCCGCGCAAGGACGCCGAGGAGGCCCTCGACACCGGCAAGGTGCGGGACGCGGAGGCCGATCCGTCCGCCGCCCTGCTGGACGCCCTGACGTTCATGCGGGAGCGCGGCGCCAAGGACGACAGGCCGCAGCTGATCGTGTACCTCACCGACGGCGAGGACGACACCCGTCTGACCGGCGACCGGCTCGAGCAGGTGGTCGACCGGGCCGGTGCCGCGGGCGTGCCCGTGGCGATGGTGACCCTGAACAGCGGGGCCTGCGACAGCGGCCGACCCGGCACGCTCATCGCCGAGGCCGGCCGGGGCCGTTGCCTGGACGCCGGGGACGACCTGGTCCCCGCCCTGCACGACGAGGTCGCCCGCATCGGAACGGGAGAGGAATGATGGTCGGAACGGGAGGAATGATGGCCCGTCGCCTGCCCGCCGCCGCGCTGTCCCTGCTGTCGCTGCTCGCCCTCGCCTCCTGCACCGGAGGCGAGCCGCGGGAACAGCCGCAGGGCGCCGACGCCTCCACCCGGATCGTGGTGGCCAGCGGCCAGGACGTCACCGGCAAGAACGGCATCCGTCAGCAGCTCATCGACGCCTGGAACGCCAAGGAGGGCAGCCACGGCTACCGGGCCCGCCTGGTGGAACTGCCCGGCTCCGCAGACCAGCAGCGCAGCCAGCTGCTCGGCGCCCTCCAGTCCGGCGGCGCCGACTACGACGTGGTGAACCTCGACGTGACCTGGATCCCGGAGTTCGCCGAATCCGGCATGATCCGCCCGCTGACGGACGCGGCCGTCAAGTCCCCCGAGGACATCGTCCCGTCCGTGAACAGCACGTCGTACTGGGACGGCGAGCGGTACGCGGTCCCCTTCAACAGCGACGCGGGCCTGCTCTACTACCGCAAGGACCACCTGCGGAAGGCCGGTGCCTCCCGGACCGAGCTCAGCGACGGCGTCACCTGGGACGAACTGCGGGAACTGATCGACGCCGTCAACCCCGAGGACGAGCACGCGGGCTGGACCACCCAGCTCGCCGCGTACGAGGGCCGTACCGTCAACGCGATCGAGGCGTTCGCCTCGGCCGTACCGGACTTCGAGCTGACCGACCGGGACGGCAAGTACGTAGCGACCGACCAGCAGCTGACGGCGGGCGTCAGCGAACTGCGCGAGCGTACGGCGAAGCCCTACACGCTCAAGGAAGCCTCCCAGTCCCGCGAGGCCGAATCGCTGAGCGCCTTCGCAGAGGGCCGCACCACCTTCCTGCGGCACTGGCCGTACGTCTATCCCACCCTCTACGAGACCTTCAAGGGCAAGCTCGGTGTGACCCGGCTGCCCGGCAAGGCGGTGCTCGGCGGCCAGAACCTCGCCGTCACCTCGTCCATGTCCGGGGAGCGGGCCGCGAAGGCCGAGGAACTCATCGCGTTCCTCACCGACCCGGACAGCGAACGCTGCCTGCTGCGCGCCGGGTTCGCCGCGACCCGCGCCTCCGCCTACGAGGACTCCGGCACCGCCCCCGACTGCCGGCACGCCCGCGCGTACGCCGAGTCGCCCTCGGCGTCCCCCACCGGCGAGAGCACGGTCCGTACACCCCCCGACCGTTTCCCCGACGGCACCAGCTACTCCCGCGACATCCTGTACCCGGCCCTCCGCGAGGCCGTGCACCGACCGGTCACGCCGCTGTACGGCGCGGTGAACCGCACCCTCATCACCGAACTCGACGCCTTGTACGACCCTCCGCGGAGACCGGCGGAACGTCCGCCGGGTGACGCGGAGATAGCGAAAAGCCTTGACGAGGCGTTGAGGGAATTTTTACCCGGTTGAATCTCCTCCCAATGATGTTCACAACTCCTCCATTGCGTACGTGTGTCCCCGTGGGTAGCCTCAATTTCGCACTGACCATGCAATTGAAGTAAACGGGGAACGGGGATGGACTTCGTGAGCGTACGAAGCAAGGGAATTTCTTCCGTAATAGCCTTCGCCATGACCGGCGCGCTGTGTGCCGCCGGAGCGCAGACGGCACAGGCGGCTCCGGCCCAGCCGGAACTTCGCGCCGGAGCGGACGAGATCTGCGCGGTCCTGGGGATCGGCAGCGGCGCGGCGGGCCTCACCAAGGCCCTGGCCAAGGGCGCCTCGTGGGTCGGGATCGGCGCCAGCATCGGGTGCTACGCCTACACCAAGGCGAAGGAGGCCACGCCGGCGCAGAAGCGGGCCGCCATGATCGCTTCCTACAAGAAGTACCAGGCCATGAGCGACATCAAGAAGCTCGACGCGCTCGGCTACTACTGCCGCAAGAAGGACACCGGCGGTGGCGGCGGAACGGATGTCGCTCCCACCAACCCGACCGTGAAGGTGGGGTACCGCGACATCAAGATGAAGGGCGTGACGTACAAGTGCACGGCGACCGGGGACTGACCGGCCGTCGCGGCCCGGGCTATGGAGAACGCCTGCTGTTCTCCATAGCGCTGGTCGTGGTGAGTCTGCTGTGGGTCACACGGGACATGGCCGTGTGGGCGACGGTGATGTGCGGCGTCGGGGCGGCGGCGGGGGTGCTGGGAGTTCTCTACTTCGGTTGGCGCTATATTCGCGATTCTCGCGCAGGAGAGAATTCCCGATAGTCACGCTATTCTCTTTCCGGCTTCACATCGCATTCGAACCAGACGGTTTTTCCGGGCCGGTCGGGCAGTGGATCCCAGCCCCACCGGTCCGTGACCGCGTCGACGATCAGCACGCCTCGCCCGTCTTCGGCGAGTTCGTCCACAGCTGTGGACAGCGGCGGTCGCGGGCAGGAGTCCGTGACCTCCACCCGCACCCCACGCCCGTCCGGCCACCGCATCATCAGTACGGCGGCGCGCCGGTCGGGCGTGTGGCGTACGACGTTGGCGACGAGTTCGGTGAGGGCGAGGCCGGCCGGGTCGCACAGTTCGGCCATCTCCCAGGCGATGAGATACACCCTGAGGATCCGGCGCAGATGCCGGGCGGAGTGCTCACCAAGTGTGAAGTCAGTGCCGTATCGGGAGCCTGGAGAGCCTGGGGAGCCAAGTCCTGGCCAGGGCTGGTGGGTTGCGTGATTCATGCCACCAGGGTGGAGTCGAGTGATTACGCTCGGCTACAGACCGAAATGAACGCCGTGCCGCGTTCGTACCTGGGGGTGACCGCCCATGCCCAACATCCGCCGCCTCGACCCCACCGCCTCGCCGCTGGACTACTTCGGCTCCGAGCTCCGCCGCTACCGCGAGAGCGCGGGGCTGTCCCAGAAGGAACTCGGGGACTGCATCTTCTGCACAGGCTCCCTTGTCGGCCAGATCGAAACGGCCCACAAGGTCCCGACCAGGGAGTTCGCGGAGCGGGCGGATGCGGCGCTGATGACCGACGGGAGCTTTTCGAGGCTCGTGGGGTTGGTTCTGCGGAGCCAGTTGCCGGCGTGGTTCCAGGCGTATGCGGAGATGGAGGCCAAGGCGACTTACATCTCCACGTTCCAGTGCCAGTTGGTGTACGGACTTCTGCAGACGCCGGAGTACGCACGCGCGGTGCTTGGCGCGGTTCAGCCGGAGAACCTCGAAGAGTTGGTCGAGGCCCGCATGGAGCGGCAGCGCCTTCTGCGGAAGGAGAAGCCGCCGCTGGTATGGGTGGTGCTGGACGAGGCCGTCCTCTACCGGCCCATGGGGGGCCGGGAGGTGATGCGAAACCAACTGGCGCACCTGTTGAGCTTCCGGAGCGAGAGGCGCTTGAAGATCCAGGTGCTGCCCTTCTCTGCGGGGGAGCACCCGAGTGTGCAGGGCTCCTTCAACCTCCTGCGCCTCGATGACGACCCGGACATCGTCTACACCGAGGACTTCGTCCAAGGGCACATGACGGCCAATCCGGATAGTGTCAGCGAAGGTTGGCTCCATTACGATCAAGTGCGAGCTGCTGCCCTCTCGGTACGGGACTCGGCAGACCTGATCGCCCACGTGATGGAGGAGCGCTATGGAGACCAGCCAGAAGCTGACGAGCGCGACGTGGCGTAAGTCGTCGTACAGCGGAAGTACCGGGGGCGATTGCGTCGAGGTCGCCGACCTCGGTCTGCACGGCGTCGGCGTGCGTGACTCCAAGAACCCCGAGGTCGGCGTACTCACCGTCTCTCCGGAGGCCTACTCCGTCTTCGTCGCCGCGTCGAAGATCCGCAGCGAATAGACCTCGCTGTCGTTCTCCGAGATCGCGAACAGCCTGCTCGCGTCCGGTGCCCAGGCCAGGCCCGCCGGGGCGAGGGTGTCCGCGCCGCTGCTGGTGCCGGTGTTGGGGAAGTCGTACTGCCGCAGCGGTGTCGAGACGCCCGGCTTGAAGACGTGCACGTCCGGGTCGTACCAGGAGAACGTGCCCGCCGCGACGTCGCCGTTCGGGGCGATGTCCACCGCGTTGGGGTAGGTGTTGGTGACGTACTCGCCGTTCGCGGACAGGTCCGTGACCTTGTAGACCGCCTGGTAGTACGGCGCGCCGCTGGCCGTGACGACGTCCTGGCCGTCCGGGGTGACCGCGAGATCCTGGAGGTTGCCGCCGCCGGTGCTGCCCGGGTCGAAGGCGTATGCCGTACGGCTCGCCGCGCCGGAGGAGACGTCGTACACGGCGAGTTCGACCGGGCTCTGATCCGGCGCGCCCGCGACGAGCGTGCCCGGGGCGCCCGCTGCGGCGTCCAGGATCGGGGCCTCGTAGAAGGTGCGGTGCGTGTCCTGGTCCAGGGTGACGGCCGGGTCGGTGGCGCTCGGGTCGAGGGAGCCTATGTTGCCGTCGCCGGAGGAGCCGTAGCTGAACCACAGCTTGCCGCCGGCCAGGGCGACGTAGGCCGGTCCGGCGCCCGCGCCGGTGGGGTAGCGACGGGACTCGGTCGCGCTGGCCGTGTCGATCGCGACGACGGCGTCCGCGTCGTGCACGGCCGCGTACAGGGTGCCCGAGTCGGGCGACAGCTCCAGGCCGTGGACGCCGGGGAGTGAGCCCACCGTGCCGACGACCGTGCCCGCGTAGTCCGTGACGACGACCTGGCCGGCCGTCGGATCGCTGATGAAGACGCGATGGTGGACCCCGTCGACGACCATGTCGCCGGTCGACTTCAGGGGCAGAATCTCGCTGGAGTCCGCGGCCGCCGCCGACCCGGTGCCTAAGAGGACCGCGAGCGCCGTCGCGGCCGTGAGGATACGTCTGTGCACGGTTTCGAACCTCCCGGAACGAAAGAAGTGATCAGCCTGCGCAGGCTAGAACACCCCACTGACAGACGTGGGCCGGGAAGCAGGACGGTGGCGCGAAAGTGCCGTGGGAGAGGGAGCGCGGTGGGAGCGTCAGCGGGCCTCGGCGACGGCCTGCTGGTCCTGCCGGGGTTCGTCCGCTCTCGCCGGCCCCGCGTTCGCCGCGAGCAGCAGTGTCGCGACGGCGATGACCGCCGCGGTGAGACCTCTGGTGTAGCGCTCGGCGGTGCGTGTGCGGCTCAGCACGGCGACCTCGCAACTGGGGCGGTGGCTACGGCGGCAGCGTATTAAGCAGGTTCGACAATTCGGCTTAACACTCCGTTTAACCTAGGGGCTGTTCATGGCGAACGGCAAGAGGGGCAGGGGGAGTTGGCGTGGGGGAGCGTGACGATCCGGGGACGATCGGGCGCCGGGTGCAGCGGTTGCGTGTGGAACGGGGACTGACGCAGCGGCAATTGGCGGAACCCGTGTACACACCGGCCTATGTCTCCACCCTGGAGTCGGGCCGGGTGCGGCCCTCCGACGAGGCTCTGCGGCATCTCGCCGAGCGGCTCGGGGTCGCCTTCGACGAGCTGGCCACCGGGCGTTCGGCGCGGCTCGTGACCGAGCTGCGGCTGCGGCTGACCGAGGCCCAGCGCACCTTCGCCGTAGGTGAGGCCGAGCCGGCGGCGGAGCAGTACGCCGAGCTGCTCGTCGAGGCCGAGACGCAGGGGCTGGCCGCGGAACAGGCCGCCGCGCTGCTGGGTCTCGGGGAGTGCGCCCTGGAGACCGGCGAGCTGGTGGCGGGCCGGCAGTACTTCGAGCGGGCCGAGGCCTGTCTGGCCGGGGCACCGCTGCCCGCCCGGGTCCCGGCCCTGCGCGGCCGGGCCGTGGCGCACTACCTCGCCGGGGAGCTGCGGTACGCCGTCTATCTGCTGGAGTCCGCCCTCGATGAACTGAACCGGGGCGGACTGCACGACCCGGACGCCCTGCTGCTGCTCTACGCCAGCGTCATCGGGCCGTATATGGACATGGGTGCGCACGCGCGAGCGGCTCAGGCCGCCGAATTCGCGCTCGCACTCGCCCCGCAGTGCGGCGATCCGGCCCTGGTCGCCCGGATGCACCGGTCCGTCGCCCGCACCCTGGTAGCCGAGGGCCGCCTCGCCGAGGCCGACGCCTCGCTGGCCAAGGCCGCCGAGCTGTACCGGGGCCTGCAGATCCGCACCGAACTCGCCAACTGCCACTGGATGCGCGGCTATGTGTACGCCCAGGACGGGCAACTCGAGCGGGCGGAAGCGGAGTTGAGGGAGGCCCTCGGCATGCTGACGGCCAAGCGCGCCGCACTCTACAGCAGCCAGGTCGCCGTCGAACTGGCCGATGTGCTCCATCGGCGCGGCGAGTCCGACGAGGCCGCCGCCCTGCTGCACGGGGTGCTCGACGACCTCTCCTCCGAGCGCGGCGCCGTCCACTCCGCCGCCGCGCACCGGCTGCTCGGCATCATCGCCGAGGACGCCCGCCGGACCGAGGTCGCCGAGGAGCACTACGTCCGCGCCCTGAGCCTGCTGGAGCGGGCGGGCGCGGCCGGCGACCTGGCCGACCTGTGCCGGCTCCTGGGCGATCTGCTCCGGCGGACGGGCCGGGTGGAGGCGGCCCTGGACGCGTACCGGACGGGCCTCGGACACCGTACGGCCCCCGGCACGACGACCCTCGGGCCGCCTCCCGCCCAGCCTCCGTTGTGAGCAGCTCCCCACACAGGCTCCTCTGTGGGGAAACAGGGGCTCCGCACAGTCGTGCGGGTTAGCCTCCCTCCCGGGATGTGAACGACGGGCGGGCGCGTGGAGAACCAACGGACGGTGGGCGACGGCATACGGCTGGGCCTGCGCGCCCTCGTGTACACCGGCCTCGGCGGCGCCGCGCTGATCGCCATAGTGACGGTGGGGTCGGTGCTCGGGCCCCTGCTCGCGCTCGATCTCTACACCCCGCCGGTCGCGGCCTGGTGGACGGTGTTCACCGCGATCGCCGTTCAGGGCATGCCCTTCCTGCTGCTCGGCACGGTCGTGTCGGCGGCGATCGGCGCGTTCGTACCCGAGCGGGTCTTCACCCGGCTCCTGCCCCGCCGTACGGCGCTCGCCGTGCCGGTCGCGGGCGCGGCGGGGGTCGTGCTGCCCGGCTGCGAGTGCGCGTCCGTGCCGGTGGCGAGCAGCCTGATGCGGCGGGGTGTGGTCCCGGCTGCTGCCCTCGCGTTCCTGTTGTCGGCGCCCGCGATCAATCCCGTCGTGCTCGTGGCGACTTCGATCGCCTTCCCCGGGCAGCCGGAGATGGTCCTCGGCCGGCTGGTCGCCTCGCTGGCCACGGCCGTGGTGATGGGCTGGCTGTGGGCGCGGTTCGGGCGGGACGAGTGGCTGCGGCCGCCGAAGCGGGGTGGGGGTCCCGCGCCCGGTGGCGGGGCGCGTGCCTTCGTCGCCGGGCTGCAGCACGACTTCCTGCACGCCGGCGGCTTCCTGGTGCTCGGGGCGGCGGCCGCGGCGACCTTCGACATCGTCGTGCCGAGGTCGCTGCTGGAGGTGTTCACGGGGTCTGCCTGGCTGTCGGTGCTGCTGCTCGCCGTACTCGCGGTCGTGCTGTGCGTGTGCAGTGAGGCCGACGCGTTCGTGGCGGCGTCGCTGAGCGGCTTCTCGCCCACCGCGCGGCTGGCGTTCATGGTCGTCGGGCCGATGGTGGACCTGAAGCTGATCGCCCTCCAGACGGGCACTTTCGGCCGGGCCTTCGCGCTGCGGTTCTCGTCCGCGACCTGGCTGGTGGCCGTGGCCAGCAGCGTCCTGGTGGGGTGGTGGCTGCTGTGAGGCGCTACGGACCGGCCGTCCTGCTCGCCCTCGTCGGCGCGGCGATCCTGCGGGTGTCCCTCTTCAGCGAGCTGTACCTGCGGTACGTCCAGGCGGGGTTGCGGCCGTACCTGGTGGCGTCGGGGGTGGGGCTGGTGCTGCTGGGTGCGGTGGTGGGGGTGGCGGTGCGGACCTCGGGGGAGCATGACGAGGAGCTGCCCGGGGATCATGGTGGGCACGAGGAGCACGACGGGCACACCCACGGCCCCGCCGGCCCCCGCGTCGCCTGGCTCCTCGCTCTCCCCGCCCTGGCCCTGCTGTTGTTCCCGCCGCCCGCCCTCGGCTCCTACAGCGCGGAGCGCGAGGCGGCGCAGCGGGCGGCCCAGGGCGTCGGCGGCTTCCCCGCGCTGCCCTCCGGGAACCCCCTCGACCTGACCCTCGGAGAGTTCGGCTCCCGGGCGGTCTACGACAGCAGTCGCTCGCTGAAAGGCCGTACGCTCCGGCTCACCGGCTTCGTCACCCGCGACGACGACGGCACCTGGTACGTCACCCGGCTCCTCGTCTCCTGCTGCGCCGCCGACGCCACGACCGGCAAGGCCGAGGTGCGCGGCGCCGACGCCCCGCCCGTCGACACCTGGGTCACGGTCACCGGCACCTGGCACCCCAGGGGCGAACTGGGCACGGACTCCGCCTGGCCTCCGGTCCTCGACGTCACCTCCGTACGGCGGGTGCCGCAGCCGGACAACCCGTACGAGAAGCGCTGAGCGGGAGTTTCACCCCATCTGTGCCGGGTAGTCGGGGCACGATTCCGGGAGGTCCGGGAGGTCTCCTGAGCGCGCGGGTGCCAGGCCGACGGGGCGTGTGGTGCCGGCCTGCCCGCCAGGCGCGTGGCGTGCACGGCCGACCCCCTCACCGGCCTGCTCGAACAGCCCTGGCAGCCGTGAAGCCCTCCCTGATGTGCGCCGGGCTGATCGAAGGAGGAGGCGGTTGACGTGCGGTCCAGGGACGACCCCGGCGGTGATCCCGGCTCTCGCCGCACCGGCGGTGACCTGGACCCGGACGGGATCCGGGCCGCCGATGTGATCGCCCGGGGCGTGCGGGGCGCCGAGCCCGGTGAGGTGCCGGGGCGCCTGTGCGAGGTCGCGGTGGAGCTGCTGCCGGTGGTCGGCGCGAGCGTGTCGCTGCGCAGCGACGGCATGCCCGTCCAGCTCAGCGCCAGCAACGCGCGCGCCGCGCATCTGGCCGAGCTCCAGGCGACGCTGGGCGACGGCCCCTGCCAGAGCGCTGTGGAGACCGGCGCGCCCGTGTTCGCCTGCGACCTGGCGGCGGGCCGCGACGCCGGACGCTGGCCGGTCTTCGCCCAGGAGGCGACGGCGGCCGGGGTGCGCGCGGTGTACGCGGTGCCGCTGGGCAGCGACGCGGTGTACGTGGGCACCCTCGACCTGTACCGCGACAGCCCGGGCGGGCTCACCGCCCGCCAGCTGCACGTGGCCCGGCTCGTGGCCGGTGTCATGACGGTGGCGCTGACGGCCCTGGCGCGCGGGGACGAGCCCGAGGCGCGAGACGGGGAGGCCTGGCTGAGCGGGCTGGCCGCGGACCACGACGAGGTCTACCAGGCCGTCGGCATGATCATGGCGCAGCTCGGCGTAGGCGCGGACGACGCGCTCGCGCGGTTGCGGGCGGACGCCTTCGCGCGCGGGCGCACGGCCCTCGAGGTGGCACGCGACGTGCTCGCCCACCGGACGCGTTTCGAACGGGACTGACAGGACCGGGGGGAGCGGTCAGATCTGCGCCCGGCCCTGCTTCCTGAGATCGGTCAGCCGCTGCACACCGAGCTGCACGGTCTGCTGCGTGACCTCCGCGTGCACCTCGTCCAGGCCGGCGTTGGTGACGGTGATGGCCTCCTCGCCGACGCGCGCGGCGGCGAGATCCATGGTGAGGTACGTCAGCTCCCCCTCCTCCGTCTCGCCGGCCAGCGTCACCCGCAGGGCCTGGCGGGCGTCCCCCACCGGAGGCAGCGGCATCTTGCTGACCTCGACGGTCTGTACACCGCCGCGCGTGGTCGCGGCCGCGAACTGGCCGCACAGGCGCGGCAGCGACTTCATCCAGGTGAGGGCGCGGTCGACGTCCGCCGGGCGGTGGGCGGCGACCTGGTAGCGCAACTGGGCGTCGGTGTCGGCGTCGTCGAGCGCGGACACCGCGTGCGGGCCCTTCGGGGTGCCGAAGAGGTCCTCTGCGTAGAGGGCGTCGAGCAGCCGCTGGCAGTCGCGTTTCTCCGTGGTCGCCTTGAGCAGCCCGTCCCGCCAGGTCCTGGCACCCCGGGTCGGCCCCCACGGCTCGCCCAGATCGGCCTCGGTGATCAGCGCGGCCTGGACCAGGGCATCGGTGAGCGAGGCCCCCGAGCCGGCGGGCTGCTCGCCGGCGGGCGAGACGGCCGTGGCGGGGGCGGAGGCCGAGAACCACCGGGGCCGCGGTTCGTTCTCGATGGAACAGGCGGCCGTGGTCAGCAGTCCGGTGACGGACAGCGCGGAGGCGAGGAGGACACGGGCGGTGGCCGGAGGGTGCGTCATCGGGGGTGCCTCCTGCGCGGGGCTCATGTGGAGGCGCCTTCTGGCGGGCGGTCTCTCCGGGATCGGGTCTGTGCTCATACGGCACCACCGCGACGGGCGGCACACCAGTGCGACGGGCTGTTCGGGTGAGGACGGGCGGTGCGGGGCGGTGCGGTGCGGGCAAGGGGCGGTGCGGGGCGGTGCGGGCACGGGGCGGTGCGGGGCGGTGCGGGCACGGAGGCGGTGCGGGGCGGTGCGGGCGCGAAGCGGGCGCGAGGCGGTGGGGGGCGGTGCGGGCACGGAGGCGGTGCGCGGCGGTACGGGCACGGAGGCGGTGCGCGGCGGTACGGGCACGGGGGCCGGGCAGGGCGCCGAGGGGTGCCGGGGCGGAATCTCCGTCGTGCCCCGGGGCGGAATCTCCGTCGTGCCCCGGGGCGGAACCTCCGTCGTGCCGGGGCGGGCCCTCCGTCGTGCCCCGGGGCGGAATCTCCGACGTGCCCGGGCAGAACCTCCGTCGTACTGGGGCGGACCCCCCGTCGCGCCGGCGTGGAAATCCGTCGCCCGGACGCCGAGGCCCTGTTACCGTCACGCCCATGCAGCGCGCCCAGCCGTTCCCGTCTCTCACGACGACGCCGGAGAGTGTCCCGGCGCGCTGACAGCTGACCCAGATGTCCGAAGCCCCGGGGCGAGTCCCCCGGGGCTTCGTCGCGCGGTGCTCGCCTCGGATTTTGAGGATCCCGAAGATCCCGAAGACCCCGAGGGAGACCCACCGTGCACGACCACCGCCGGCTCGGCCGCGAACTGAACCTCTTCGACACCGACCCGCTGATGGGCGCCGGGCTGCCGTACTGGCTGCCCGACGGGGCGATCGTGCGGCACGCCCTGGAGGAGTACATCCGTGAGGCGGAAGGACGGGCCGGCTACCGGCACGTGTACTCGCCCGCCCTGGGCAAACGCGAGTTGTACGAGATCTCCGGCCACTGGGACCACTACGGCGACGACATGTTCCCGCCGATGGACCTGGGCGCGGAACAGGTCCTGCTGCGTCCCAGCCTCTGCCCCCACCACGCCCTCATCTACCGCTCCCGCTCCCACAGTTACCGTGAACTACCGCTGCGCATGGCCGAGTTGGGCGGCATGTACCGCTCGGAGCTGTCCGGCGTCCTCGGCGGGCTGACCCGGGTGCGGGCCATCACCCTCAACGACGCGCACATCTTCTGCACCCTGGAGCAGGCCGTCGAGGAGGCGCGGGCCGCGCTGGAGCTGATCGGCCGCGCCTACGAGGATCTGGGCATCCGCGCCTCCCGCCACCGTCTCTCGCTGCCCGGCGAGGGCGGCAAGTACGTGGCCGACCCGGAGCTGTGGCGGCGGGCCACCGCCCTGCTCCGGGAGGTCCTGGACGGCTCCGGCATCTCTTACGAGGCCGCCGAGGGCGAGGCGGCGTTCTACGGCCCCAAGATCGACGTACAGATCACCGACCCGGCCGGCCGCGAGACCACCCTGTCCACCGTCCAGATCGACTTCCACCAGCCCGAACGCTTCGACCTGCACTACATCGGCGCCGACGGGGCCAAGCACCGACCGGTCATGGTGCACCGCAGCATCATCGGCAGCGTGGAACGCGCGGTGGCGCACCTCCTGGAGACCCACGGGGGCGCGTTCCCGGCGTGGCTGGCGCCGGTGCAGCTGGTCGTCCTGCCGATCGCGGAGGAGCAGGCGGACGCCGCCCACGCCCTTGCCCGCCGCGCCCGCGAACTCGGGCTGCGCGCCGAGGTGGCGGGCCCGGAGCAGGGCACCCTCGGCGCCCGCGTCCGGGCGGCCCGGCTGGTCCCGTACCAGGCGGTGATCGGACAGCGGGAGGCCGCGGCGGACCTCGTGGCCCCGCGCCTGCGGGACGGCCACCGGCCCCCCGCCCTCCCCGCCGCCGAACTGCTGCGGCGGATCAACGACCGGGTGGCGTCCCGGGGCACCGGCCTGTGGGACGAGTCGGATGAGTCGGATGAGCCGGACGAGTCGTAGGGCGGGCTCAGAACGACCAACGCGTATGGGAGTAGACGCCGTCGTCCCGCCCGAAGCCGTACGCCGTGTCCGGGGCGACCGCGTACACGATGTCGTCGCCCTTGCGGAACGCGTCGCCGATGCCGTGGAAGGTGCCCTCGGGGGAGGTGATGTGCGGCCCGTACTGCTCCTCGTACGCCGCGATCACCTCCTCGAGCAGCGCCGGGTCGGTGACCGGCCGCGCCCTGCCCTCGACCACCAGGTCGAAGCCCTCGGTGAGGGAGTTCGCCCCGGTGGTCAGAGCGCAGTGCGCGTCATGGGCGAGGTTCTTCGCCTTCTGCTCCTGCCGGCCGGTGGAGAAGTACAGCACCCCGTCGTGCCAGGCGGCGATGACGGGCGTGACGTGCAGCCTGCCGTCGGGCCGGACCGTGGACACCCAGAAGATCTCGGCGGCCCCCAGCCGCCGCTGCGCCTCGTCCCACTCGGTGGCGGTGATGCCCGAGGCACCCGGGCGGGGGTTGAGCGCGGAGCTGTAGCGGGGGTCGAGCTCGGTGGTGGGCTGCTGCGCGGGACCTGGTGCCGGCATGGCGTCTCTCCTGTCGTACTCCTGGTGGTCTCCCTACGTCCTTCCCGTGTGCGCCCCGGCGTCGGTTCGACCGTTCGAGGGGCGCGTAGGGTCGCTCGTACGGAGCCCAGCCCGGGACCAGTGGAAGGAGCCCTCGCCGTGACGGACGGTCAGCCCATCCCGGTGATCATCGACTGCGACACCGGCGTCGACGACGCCCTAGCCCTGCTGTTCGCCGTACGGCACCCGGCGCTCGACGTGCGCGCGATCACCTGCGTGGCCGGGAACACGGATGTGGACGGGGTGGTCCGCAACACGCTGACCGTGCTGGAGGTGGCCGGTGCCGGGGACATCCCCGTGGCCCGGGGCGCCGAGCGGCCGCTGATCGAGCCCGTGCGGACGGCTCGGCATGTGCACGGGCAGGACGGCATGGGGGATCTGGGGCTGCCCGCGCCGACCCGGGTGCCGGTCGACGTGGACGCGGTGACGCTGCTGCGCCGCGAGATCCTCGCCTCGCCGAGGCCGGTCACGCTCATCCCCACCGCGCCCCTGACGAACATCGCGCTGCTGCTGCGGACGCACCCCGAGGTGACCCGCAACATCGAGCGGATCGTGTTCATGGGCGGCGCGGTGGCGACCGGGAACGCCACGCCGGTCGCGGAGTTCAACGTGTGGCACGACCCGGAGGCCGCCGCGGTCCTGCTCACCGCGGGGGTGCCGATCACGATGTACGGCCTGGACGTGTTCAAGCGGGTCCTGGTGCCCGCCGGGGAGGTGCAGCGGCTGCGCACCAGCGCGGAACCGAGCCTGCGGCTGGCGGGTGAGTTGCTCGCCCACCGCGACCCGGCCACCTCTGGTGACCCCACTCCCATGGGCGGCCTCGGCGACGCGGGCGCGGTCTGCGCGGTGGTCGACCCGAAGGGCATCACCACCGAGGCCCTGCCGGTCGAGGTCGTCCTCGCCCCCGGCCCCTCCCGCGGCCAGACGATCGTGGACCGCCGTCCGCGCCCCGGTGAGTCCGAGATTCACGAGGGCGTGCGCGAACAGCCCCTGGTGGACGTGGCGTTGGACGTGGACGTGGAGCGGTACGTCAACCTGTACCTGGAGACGCTGTAGCGCGGAAGCGGTCCCAGGGGTCGCACAGGGGGTTGCACGGGGGGTGCGCGGAGATCGATTGACTTTCGATCGATACCGATCGAGAATCGATAAATGAATGGCTTCCTCATCGTCGCGCTCCGGGCCGGTATCGCCTTCGCCGTCCTGGTCGGGCTCTTCGGGCAGTTCGTGGTCATACCCACGACGGCGGCCGACGAGGTCGACCGTTTCCCGCCCTACGCCCCCTTCGCCACGCCCTATTCGGCCGTGGCGATCGTGGGGGTCGTCTGTGTGCAGGTCGCGCTCGTCGCCGTGTGGATGCTGCTCACGATGGTGCAGCGGGACGCGATCTTCACGCAGCGGGCTTTCCGGTGGGTCGACGTCATCATCGGCGCCTCGGTCGTGGCGACCGTCCTGGCCCTCGGGGCCGCCGGGCATCTGGCCGTCGCCGAGATCCCCTCTCCCGACGACGGCATGGACGTCGAAAGCGCCCTGGCCGCCGCGACGGCGGGAGTCGTGGTGGGGGCGGCGTTCGCGATGCTGATGGTCGTCATGCGGAGTTTGCTGCGCAAGGCGACCACGCTGCAGAGCGAGATGGCAGAGGTCGTCTGACGACGGCGAACCCCGCCCTGCCGCAGGCTTGGAGGGGTGACGGCAGGGCGGGGAGTGGGGGCCTGGCTCAGGTGCGGGAGCCCTGGCTCAGGCGTTCGGCGGCCGTCCGGGTCAGGCGCCGGTGGCGTTGCGCTTGGCTGTGCGGCGGCGGGTGACGATCATCATGGCCGCGCCGCCCGCCAGCAGGGCCGCCGCGCCGAAGGCGATCGGGCCGGTGCTGCTGTTCGCGCCGGTCTCGGCGAGGTCGCCGCCGCCGCCGTTCGGCTTGGGGGCGGTGGGCGTCGACTCGGAGGCGGACGGGGTGGGCGTGTCCGTGTCGGAGGACGGCGGGGTCGAGGGCTCCGCGGGCTCGGACGGGGAGGCCGGCGGCGTCGACTGCTCGGCCGGCGGCTTCGGCGGCTCCGAGGGGTCGGCGGGCGGGCTGGACGGGGGCTGGGTCTCCGCCGGCGGGGGCGTCTTCGTGCAGTCCTCCGTGCCGCCGTTCCAGGCCGCGATCAGCTTGTCCTTGATGACCGGGCGGTCCGGGCCCTTGGGCAGCTCGCCGTGCTCGAAGCCGTCCTTCGCGTCGAGCTCGCCGTCGAACTTCACCGCGCCCCGGTAGAGGTCGATCTGCCCGAAGCAGCCCTTGTCCGGGATGGCGATGTCGAGCGACTCGGTGGCGCCCGGCTTGACCGTCACCGTGTCGAAGTCGACGAACACCTGCTCGCCCGAGGTGCCGAAGGTCGCGCCGTGGGTGAGGTAGGAGGCGAGGGAGGCCGTGCAGGTCGCCGCGTCACCGGCGGTGCGGACCTCGATGTGGACCTTGCCGTCCTCGGTCGGCTTCAGGTTCTGGTCGTCGACCTTCACCGAGTCGTGGAAGTTCGTGCCGTCGAGCGAGAACTGGCAGCGGTCGGTGCCGGTCTCGGTCCCCGCGCCCGTCCCGGGCTTGTAGCTGCCGCCGGACGACCAGCCGTCGCCGCCGGGCGTACCGTGCGCGAACGCGGTGGTGGCGGAGGCGGCGCAGAGGGCGAGGGCCGCGGCGCCGGTCCCCAGCAGGCGTCGCGCGATGACACGTCTCGCTATGGACATGCGATCCCATTTCTTGGCGTATGCCGGAACCCGGGTGACGGCAGCAGGGCAGCACGCGGCGGCCGGCCGTACCGGGGTGAGTGGTCTGAGAAACACTGGGCTCATTGGTCACATGCGCCACAGTGCGACCTCATCGTCGCGGCGCCGCCGCACGCTGTCAACCTGCGGGTATGCAAAGGGAGTTACTCCCCCATCACACTTTCATCACAGCGGGAATGGATCACTCCGACCAACCCGATGTTTCCTTTTTCCGGCATTCTGGACAGATTCAATGCTGTCGCCCGTATGCCCTGCGAAGGAGACCGCGTGACCGATCGCTCCACTCTCGACCTGTCGTCCCGGGATCCCGACTGGTGGCGGCAGGCCGTCGTCTACCAGGTCTACCCCCGCAGCTTCGCCGACGCCGACGGCGACGGACTCGGAGACCTGCGCGGCATCACCCGCCGCCTCACCCATCTCGCCGCCCTGGGCGTGGACGCCCTGTGGCTGAGCCCCTTCTACCCCTCCGAGCTCGCCGACGGCGGCTACGACGTCGCCGACCCCCGGGGCGTCGATCCGCGCCTGGGCACCCTCGACGACTTCGACGCCCTGGTCGCCGAGGCGCACCGCCTCGGTCTGAAGGTCATCGTCGACATCGTGCCCAACCACTCCTCGCACCGGCACGTCTGGTTCCAGGAGGCCCTCGCCGCCGGGCCCGGCTCGGCGGCCCGCGACCGCTACGTCTTCCGCGACGGCCGCGGTGAGCACGGCGAACTCCCGCCCACCGACTGGCAGTCCGTCTTCGGCGGCAGCGCCTGGAAGCGCGTTCCCGACGGGCAGTGGTACCTGCACCTGTTCGCCCCCGAGCAGCCCGACCTCAACTGGGAGAACCAGGAGGTACGCGCCGACTACCGCACCACCCTGCGCTTCTGGTCCGACCGCGGGGTCGACGGCTTCCGCATCGACGTCGCCCACGCCCTGGTCAAGGACCTGAGCGAACCCCTGCGCGACCTCGGCGCGCACGCGGCGGGCGGCGAGGAGGCGCTCGCCGGACTGCCGCCCGGCACGCATCCCCTCTACGACCGTGACGACGTGCACGAGATCTACCGTGACTGGCGCAAGATCCTCGACGCCTACCGCCCGCCGCGCATGGCCGTCGCCGAGGCCTGGGTGCCGGGTGCCCGGCGGGCGCTCTACGCTCGTCCGGACGAGCTGGGCCAGGCCTTCAACTTCGAGTATCTGGAGGCCGGCTGGGACGCCGGTGAGCTGCGGCAGGTCATCACCGACTCGCTCGCCACCGCCCGGGCGGCCGGGGCCTCGGCCACCTGGGTGCTCTCCAACCACGACGTCGTACGCCACGCCTCCCGGCTGATGCTGCCGCCCGGCACCGACCTCAACGCCTGGCTCCTGTCCGGCGGTCGCGCCCCGGCCGTCGACGAGGCGGCCGGACTGCGCCGGGCCCGTGCGGCCACCCTGCTGATGCTGGCGCTGCCCGGCTCGGCGTACGTCTACCAGGGGGAGGAACTCGGCCTGCCCGAGGTCGCCGACCTGCCCACCGAGGTGCTCCAGGACCCGATCTGGGAGCAGACGGGGCATGTCCGCAAGGGCCGTGACGGCTGCCGGGTGCCGCTGCCGTGGACGACGGCCGGACCGTCGTACGGCTTCGGGCCGGGCGGCGCCTGGCTGCCGCAGCCGGGCCGCTTCGCCGCGTATGCCGTCTCGGCCCAGGACGGGGTGGAGGGTTCCACCCTGGAGCTGTACCGCACGGCCCTCAGGCTCCGCCGCAAGCTGCTCGCCGGAGAGGAGCTGACCTGGGCGGCGGACGCCCCGGACGGGGTGCTCGGGTTCGACCGCAGTGAGGGCTGGCGGTGTGTGACGAACCTGTCCGGAACGGCGGTGCCGCTGCCGGCCGGTGAGGTGCTGTTGAGCAGCGCGCCGCTGGAGGACGGACGGGTCGGGCCGGACACGACGGTGTGGCTCAGCCGCTGAGCGCTCCGCTGGGTGGGGCGGGGTGGGTCGTTGTTCGGGTGCGGCTGTGTTCGTGGCTGGTCGCGCAGTTCCCCGCGCCCCTTTGGGGGGCGGGCCCGCCGGTGTTTGTCTGCGGCGGTGTGGTGGCTGGTCGCGCAGTTCCCCGCGCCCCTATGGGGCGTGGGGCCACCCGCGTGGGCGAGCAGTGGGTGCCACCCGTGGGCGTGCCCGCGAGGATCGCTGGCAGAGTGCCGTCTCCGTCCGCTCAGGGAGTCCCGCCCGCGATGAACAGGTACAGCAGGACAGCAGCCGTGGTGGGGGGGCGGGCTGTGGGGTGTGGCGGTGATCGCGCCCGGGCGGGAGGGCATCGTCGAGGTCGTGGGGCACCCGGCGGTGGGCCCGGGTGACGGGCGCGCCGCTCGACGCGTCCGGCTACCGCGGCTCGGTCGCCGCCGACGGCCGCAGCGGGGCGTACACCGTCACCCGCGAGGCGGCCGGCCGTACGTTCCCCTTCGTGCCGGCGGTGCCCGCGGGCGCCGTGCCCGGTACGTGGCTGCGGGGGTGTGAACTGCGGATCACCGACGAGCGGGGTGTGCGGCGGGCGTCCGGCCGGTGTGGAGTCACCGTGGGCCTGGCCGGGCCGACACTGACCCGTCCGGTGTCCGGCGTGCCGCTGCACGCCCGGCCGGAGATCTCCGGCAAGGCGCATCCGGGCGCCCGGGTCACCGTCCGTGACAAGGACGACCGCGAGGCCTGCGCGACCATCGCGGCCCGCGACGGCACCTGGGCGTGCACCCCGGCCCCGGCTCTTCCGGCGGGCGCCAACCGTCTCCAGGCGGGCGCCACCCTGAACGGGGTGAGCGCGATGAGCGAGCAGATCGACATCGCGGTGACGGAGTCCGGCGCGGGTCAGTAGCGCACGGCGCGGGCGATCTCGGTCCGGACCGTGCCGGAGAGGTCGTGTGTGCTGCGGGCGGTGGCCGTGGCGGTGTGGTTCGGCTGTACCTGGTTCACCGTGACGATGACCGTGTCGATCAGCTGGTTCCCCGAGTCGGTGAAGTTCACCTGGACGGCGAAGGACCGGGGCGCGTCGTCGGTGTTGCGGACGGTGACCTCGGTCCGGGCCCGGCCGTCGGAGCCGACGGTGGTCGGACCGGCCTTCACATCACCCTTGACGTCGACGCCGTCCTGGATGTCGTCCAGCCGGCGCTGGGCCTCCGCCGTGGCCGACTCGACGGCCTCGGAGGCCTCCGAGGCGATCGATCCGACCGCCGACTCCGCCTTGCTCGCGGTGTCCGAGGGGCTGTCGTAGCCGTTGCAGCCGGTGAGCACGGCGGCCAGGGCGAGCGTCAGCGCCGCTCCGACCGTCGTACCGCGTGTCCGGTGGCGGGAAGCCATACGGCGTCACGTGCGTCCGAGGCCGCCGCCGCCGAAGGACCCGCTGGATCCGGGCGACCAGCGGCGCGGTTTCTGGTCCTTGCCCGTCCTGGTGCTCGAGTGGTGGAGCTCATGGGGCAGGAGCCGCTTGCCGTCGGGCGTCATGATCGGCACGTCGTCGGGCTCCCGCCGCTCACGCAGCTCGTGGACCGGCCCGCCGTCCGGGACGTGAGGCTGTTCCTCCGGACCGGGGTGGTGGGTGTCCTTGTCCATGACCCGCATCCCGACCCGGACGCCCCAGATCAGCGCGCAGGCCACGATCAGCCCGCAGACGAAGGCGATGCCCACGGCGATCGCGTGATCCGACGACGCCGCCAGCAGTTCATACGTGGCCGTTTTCATACTCCGAGTATCGCCGACGGATTGCCATAAAGCGCCCGGAATGTCCGTCGGTAAAGACTGGGCAACCTCTGCCGCTCCGGCGACGACCTGACGGTGATACCCCGTCCCCCACACGAGGGAGATCACCATGCGCAGACATCTCGCGCGACTGATCACCGTCTTCGCCGTGTTAGCGGCGGTCTTCGCGACGCCCGGCATGGCGAACGGCAAGGCGCAGGCCGCCGACGAGTGGAACCCGCCCGCGAATCTCGTCCAGCCCCTGAACGAGGTCTGGCGGCACGTCGAGACGACCTACCCGAACCTGTACGGCTTCCGCAATTACGGCTGGGACCAGGTCATGGCCAACCGGGGAAGCGTCAACTACTGCGTCCGCTGGGAGTCCGACGCCCCGGTCAGCGCCGCCCTGCGCGACCGGATCCACGCGGCGCTGAAGAAGCAGTTCGGCAAGTGGATGACGGCCATGACCGAGAACGGCAAGGGGCACAACGCCTGGCCGTACACCGACGTCCCGGTCAACATCGTCGGCTGGGCCGTGAAGAACCGCTCCACCCTCCAATGGACCGACAACTCCGTCGACATCTACGCCGGCGATCTCGACGGCGGCGGCGCCCCGCAGTGCTCCCCGGACTGCGGCCGCTTCTTCCACCAGGACGGCAACTACTCGAAGTGTCCCGGCGGCGCCGCCCGCCACTACGACCAGTCGCTGTGGCTGACGAAGGGCTTCGGCGGCGGCGCGGGCGGCGACTGGGGCCAGCGCATGGGCCAGGAGTACTTCACCGGCGCCCTGAACCAGGAGAACATCCACATCTACCTGCACGAGGTCGGCCACACCTTCGGCCTCGACGACTTCTACGACTGGTCGCCGACCGGCCAGTGCTGCTTCCTGATGAAGGCGGGCAGCGCCACGCAGATCACCGAGTTCGACAAGTGGATGGCGCGTGACTTCTGGCGCCATCTGAAGAACCGCTACGGGGACCGGTTCTGACCGGATCCCGGCGGGCGGTGCGGACGGCCCCGGCCCCCGCACCGTCCTGCGGCGTACGGTGGAGAGACCGGGGGTATGCCGCAACCGGTGGCTGAACGGTCTCCTGGCCCCGATACCGCCGTTCCCCCCGTTCGCAGCAGGAGCCCCGATGACCTCCGCCTCCTCGTCCCCGCCGCCGCTCCCCGCACCCCGGGACGTCCGGCTGCGGCTCGCCGAGCCCACGCGCTTCGGCCGTACGGCACGCCGGATCGACGGGGCGTGGTGGCCCCGCTCGGACGACCTCGCGCAGGAGCTGACCGGGTTGCTGGGCGTGCTGCCGCGCGCCTGGGGGCGCATCAGCAGCGTCCTGGTCCACGGGGACACCTGGCAGGACTGCCCGGAGCGGCTGGTCGTCGCCGGGCAGTCGGTGCACGTGGGCCGCACCGACTCGCCCACCGCCCCGCACACCGTCTGTCTGCTCGCGCTCGGCCGGGGCCGCTACGACCTGCTGGTGGTGCCGCCCGCGACGGCCCGGGCGGAGGCGGACCTGCTCATGGAGCGGGCCGTCGCACAGGACGCGTGACGTCCGGCCCCGTGGCTCAGCGCGCGAGCAGCACCAGAGCGAGGGCGACCAGCGCCGGGACGGTCTGCACGAAGAGGATCTTCCGGCTGGCGGTGGCCGCGCCGTAGACGCCCGCGACCGCCACGCACACCAGGAAGAACACCGAGACCTGGAAGCCCACCGGGTCGGACGCCACCGCGCCCCACAGCAGGCCCGCCGCGAGGAAGCCGTTGTACAGGCCCTGGTTGGCGGCGAGGGCCTTTGTCTCCGCCGCGAACTCGGCGGTGGTGCCGAAGGCGGCACGGGCCCGTGGAGTGGTCCACAGGAACATCTCCAGCACCAGGATGTAGGCGTGGAGGGCGGCGAGAGCCAGCACCGCGAGGGTGGCGAGGGTCGACATGCACGCATCATCCCAGGCGCGCTGCGGAGTCCTCGCCCCGCCGTCCTTCGCTGCCGCCGTCCCCGTTCGGGCCTTCCCGGGAGGCGGCGGGCGGTGCCGGGTGGCAGATTGCGGGCAGTGGAAGGCCGGTCCGGGCCGACGCGTCCCCGCGTGTGCCGCTCGGGAGCCCGGCCCGGCCTTCCCGCACCGCCGGGGCGGGGTCTACGGGGCGATGGCCTTGCGCAGGGTGTGCAGGCACAGCGTCATGGCGGAGTGCTTCGAGGCGCCGGCGGTGCGGGTGTGGGCCCAGGCCGAGTACAGCAGGGACCAGACCAGGTTGCGGACCCACTCCTCGTCCAGCTCGCGGTCGATGCTGCCGTCCGTGTGCCCGCGCCGGACCGTGTGCAGGAAGTGCCGGTCGGCGGCGGTCTCCTCGTCCCAGCCCGACCAGGTCGCAAGCTGCGGCGTCTCGAACATCAGCGTGAGGCCGTCGCCGAGCTCGAAGTACTCCTGGGCGAGCCGTTCCAGGGCCTTGGCGGCCGGGCCGTCGTCGAGCCGGGCGCGTTCGGTCGCCGCCGCGACCTTCTCCAGGATGTCCGCTCCGATGGCCGTGAGCAGGTCGGAGCGCTCGGGGAAGTAGCGGTGGACGGTCGTACGCCCCACACCCGCCGCCGCGGCGACGTCGCCGAGTGACGCGGTCGGGTCGCCGGCCAGCAGTCCGATCGCGGCGTCGATGATGGCGCGCCGCGTGCGTGCCCGGGTTCCGCTCTCGGGCGCCCCGCTCCGCTCCTCAACCATGCGCATACGGTAGCGCGTCTTCCATGATGAAAATCGCTTGACCGTTATGGAACATTGATGTTCCACTCGGCATCATGACTGTTCCGGAAGGTACGTCCCGCAAGGTGTCCGTCCCGCGGCTGCGGATCCTCTGGTCGTTCGCCCGGCCGCACCGGCGCTCCCTGGCCCTGGCCCTCGTCCTCGCCCTGGTGGGGTCCGGGATGGGACTGGCCACGCCGATGGTCACCAAGGGCGTGCTCGACGCGCTCGGCGGCTCGGACTCGCTGCGGGGGCCGCTGGTGGCGCTGCTGGTGCTGCTGGTGATCGGGAGTGCCGTCATGTACTGGCAGTGGACGCTGCTCGGCGCGCTGGGCGAGCGGGTGGTGCTCCGGGCCCGTGAGTCGATGGTGCGGCGTTTCCTGCGGGCCACCGTCCCCGCCGTCACCCGGCGCCCGCCCGGCGAACTCGTCACCCGCGTCACCTCCGACACGGTCCTGCTGCACCAAGCCGCCACCGGCGCCCCGGTCGGCCTGATCAACGCCGTGGTCATGCTCTTCGGGACCCTGGTCCTGATGGGCGTGCTCGACCTGGTGCTGCTGGGCACGGTCGCGGCGGCGGTGGCCGTGGTCGCCGTCCTGTTCGCCGTCCTCATGCCCGGGATCGCGACCGCGCAGCAGCGCGCCCAGGACCACCTCGGGCGGCTCGGCGGCAATCTGGAGGGCGCGCTGCGCGCGATCCGCACGGTGAAGGCCGGCCGGGCCGAGGACCGCACGGCCGAGCGCATCATGGCCGACGCCCGCGTCTCCGCCGAGCACGGCGTGCGCGCGAACCGCCGCGAGGCCCTGGCCTGGACGATCGCGCTGGCCGGCATCCAGCTGGCGATCATCCTGGTCCTGGGCGTGGGCGCCTGGCGGGTCGCCGAGGGGGAGCTGGAGGTCTCCAGCCTCATCGCCTTCCTGCTCTACGCGTTCGGGCTGATGGACCCGATCAGCGAACTCAGCCAGAACGTCACCGCGCTCCAGTCGGGGATCGCGGCGGCGGAGCGGATCCGGGAGACGGACGACCTGGAGTCGGAGGAGGGGGCGGTTCACGAGGACCCGGTTCGGAAGGCCGTCGCGAGGAGGAGGTCCGTACAGGACACCCCCGTACTGGAGTTGAGGGACGTCGCCGCGGCCTACGGCCCCGACGCGAAACCGGCGGTGCGCGGCGTCGACCTGGTCATCCCACGGCACGGGCACACCGCTATCGTCGGGCCCTCGGGCGCGGGCAAGACGACCCTGTTCTCCCTGGTGCTGCGTTTCCTGGAGCCGACCGGCGGCCAGCTGCTCCTGGACGGCCGCCCCTACCGCGACCACAGCCACGACGAGATCCGGTCGCGTCTCGCGTACGTCGAGCAGGACACCCCGGTCATACCCGGGACGATCCGCGACAACCTGCTGCTGGCCCGCCCCGACGCGACGGACGCGGAACTGCGGCAGGTCCTGCACGAGGTACGGCTGGCCGAGAAGGTCGACGCCCTGGACGACGGACTCGACACGCCCCTGTCCGGCGCGGCCGTCTCGGGCGGCGAGCGGCAGCGCATCGCCCTGGCCCGGGCGCTGTTGCGTACGCCGGACGTGCTGCTCCTGGACGAGGCGACGGCCCAGCTCGACGGGCTGACCGAGGCCGCCGTCCAGAGCTGCGTCCGCGCCCGCGCGGCCACGGGTGCCGTGGTCACGATCGCCCACCGGCTGTCGACCGTCATCGACGCGGACACCATCGTGGTGATGGAGGCGGGCCGGGTCCGCGCCCGGGGCGGACACGGGGAACTGCTCGCCACGGACACGCTGTACCGGGAGCTGGTGGAAGCCCTGCGTATCGCGGCCCCAGCGGACTGCCCGGAATCGCCCCTTCTCGGTTGACCAACAGCCCCAGGTTTGATCAGCTGTCTCACTGGTCTTGTTCGATTCTGATCGAGCATTTCATGGCTCCCAGGGGGGGAGCTTGTGACAAGTTGGGGAGTTTTCTTGATGTATCGCGATCCCGCGGCCCTGCGCCGCGCCGGATTCCGGCGCGGCGCGGCCGCGTTGACCCTGCTGGCGCTGACCGGCGG
The DNA here is from genome assembly GCF_053643595.1 of Streptomyces sp. NPDC055506. Lineage (NCBI taxonomy): Bacteria > Bacillati > Actinomycetota > Actinomycetes > Kitasatosporales > Streptomycetaceae > Streptomyces > Streptomyces sp. NPDC055506. The sequence goes on from NZ_JBSHKH010000077.1 coordinate 36,475, forward strand.
AACGGCTCTGACGGGGGTTTCGGCCGCTACGGCCGCCGGCAGCGCGGTGCTCGCCGGCACCTCGTGCACGCCGACGGAGGGGTTCTCCGGGTGCCGGCTGTTCGATCCGACCGGCGCCCGCGAGGAGTTCCAGGTCCCGGCCGGTGTCACGGCGCTGGACGTGCGGGCGTGGGGCCAGGGCGGCGAGGGCACACCCTTCGCCAACGGCGGCGCCGGCGGCTACACCGCGGGCACCCTCCGCGTCACGCCCGGAGAGCGGCTGTCACTCGCGGTCGGCGACCAGCGCTTCGGTGACTCGCTCGGCGGCGCGGGCGGCAAGGACTCCGCGGTCGGCGGCAACAGCAGCGGCGTCCGCACCGGCGACGGGAAGCCGCTGCTCATCGCGGCCGGTGGCGGCGGCGGTGGGTACGGCAGCATGGACGCCGGCCAGGGTGGCCCCGGCGGCGGTGAGCGTGGCCAGGACGACACCGAGTCGGAGCGCGGCGGCAAGGGCGCGGCCGGTGCCACGGGCGGCGCGGGCGGCGGCAACGGTTCCGCGGGCGCCGACGCGTCCGGGGGCGGCAAGGGTGGTGCGGGCGGCTCCGGTTCGAAAGGCGAGGGCGGTGGCGGCGGCGCCGGTTACGCGGGCGGCGGCGGTGGCGGCGGTACGGACGACGCCCAGGGCGTGATCGGCAGCGGCGCAGGCGGCAGCAGCTACGTCGACGCGAACCGCGTGACCGACGCCCGTCTGCTCAGCGGCACCCGCACGGTGGCGCCCGCGAAGAGCGACCCCTTCTGGCAGGCCTCCGACGAGCCGGTGCGCGGCGGCATCGCCGAGGGCGGCGTCAACACCGACCGCTCCGGCAACGGGCGGATCGTGTTCCAGTGGAGCACGTCGTCCGCGATCGCGGAACTGACCCAGGTCTCCGGAGCCGACCAGACCACCCAGCCGGGGGCCGGCGCCGACCCGGTGGCCGTGGTGGCCCGGGACAAGGCCGGCAAGCCGGTCGAGAACGCTTCCGTGACCTTCACGATCGAGGACCCGGACAAGCTGGGAGCCTTCTTCTACGTCAAGAACGGCCCCGACACCACGAAGTTGGCCGTGCCGACCGACGCACGGGGTCGCGCCGAGTCCGCGCTGCTCGAGGTGGGCAGCAAGGAGGGCCAGTTCACGGTCCGCGCGGCGGTCGACGGTGTTTCGACGGTCTTCACGGTGAAGGTGAAGAAGTCCGCCTACGTCGTCTCCGTCGCGGGCGGCGACGACCAGCAGGCCGAACAGGGCAAGGCTTTCGCGGAGGCCCTCCAGGCCCGCGTGGTCAAGTCGGGTGCCTCGGCACCGGCCGGTACGGAGGTGGTGTTCCGGGTCGAGGACGACAGCGAGGACGCGCCTCGCTTCGAGGACGGCGAGCAGGTCGTCCGGGTGAAGACCGACGCCCAGGGCAAGGCGACGGCCCCGGCCCTGACCGCGGGCGAGGGTACGGGCACGTACACCGTGGCCGCGTCTGTGGGTGACGCCATGGCCCAGTTCGCGCTCGAGGTCGTCGCCGGTGACGACGAGCCCGGCTCGCCCTCCCCGACCCCCACGACCGACCCCAGCCCCTCGGCCGACCCGAGCCCCTCGCCCAGCGCGAGCGAGTCCGGGACGACCGGCGGCAGCGGTACGACCACGGGCGGCGGCACCTCGACGAACCTCGACGGCGGGAGCCTCGCCTCGACCGGGGCGGGCGGCATCGGCCTCCTGCTCGCGGCGGCCGCGGCCCTGGCCACGGCCGGCTTCGCGGCGTTCCGCCTCGCCCCGCGGCTGAAGCTCCGCTCCCGCGACTGAGCCTGACCGTACGTCACTCCGACTGCCCGCACCCGATCACCGGG